>NZ_JAZGVT010000070.1:0-159472 GCF_036440755.1 Methylobacter sp. Wu8
CACCCCCACTTTCGTCCCAACGATTAACAACTGTGCAGTATAAATATCGGCTAACGCGTCGTTAGAGCGTACACGATGCGCAAAAAGCGCGCATCGCGACGCTCAACTCAAAACGTTAGCGCCTTCACCCAAGGGGAATCCATATGAATAGATTTGCTTATCGCGTGTATTACGAATACAACGGCCCATCAAAATCCGATCCGCTCCGCTCGCCCAAAGATCCACATGAAATTGCCGAAGCACTGAAAAATTTCCCAAATGAGTTACCACATTTTCTTTCCGACCAAGACGCTACGGTCTCCGATGAGCCAACCCAAACGGATGCCAATTCAATCATTGTCTTTGTCGTAACAACCCTAAGCGAAGCAGCAACGGACGAAGCCGTTAAACGGTGCCTAAACGGACTCGACCTATTCGGCCAAAAGCTGAAGAACTTCCAAGCGGGCCGGGGTTTGTAACCCCGGCCTTAACGTTTTTACAGTGTTTGAGTTAAGTGACTACAGTTAACCAACGCAAAACATTATGGACGGAGCAATATGCCCCGACTGGCGGGGGGGCTGGTAGCCTGTAAGATGAACCGTTTGTAGATACTAAGGTTGGACGTGTCTTTTATACTCAATATCACGCTGTTTCAACACAGCAGATTTCGAAATTGACGACGGTTATTCCTCCACGGTTTTTCCAAAATGTTGGGCAACGAAAAGCTGTTGCCCAACCTGCACGAAGAGGCGAAAAGCCGCACAGTCAGATAATTTTAAATGTTAGGCATAATCGGGTATGCTTGTCCCTCTCTTTTACCCGGCGCGCCGATGCTCACGAGCCTTGCCTAAGGTACAAGACTGATCGTTTGATTATGAAATACGCCTATTTACCACTCTAAAAAACGGAGCCGCTCATGTCTGAAACTAACCGCACCACTTGGGATTTTCTGGTCGACACATACTGGTATGTGACTTACCCGGATCTGCCCGCTCTTCAATTTTCGCCCGATGATAATGCGTTGACCTGGAAAGGTGATCAAACCGTGTGGCATATTTCCGGCTATAAAAACGGCTATTTCTGGGGCGTATCTTCCGCTCTTTTGTTTGATCAGGGGGAAAATAACAGCAAACATTCAGGCTCTCCCCGGCAGTGGAGCCTGTTGGGTACGGTGACCGCCGACGGGCAGGTGCAAATTACCTTTATTCGCAGCGGTCGCCGAGAAGATGCCATCATCACCGGCTTTGGCCGTATGAGTAAAATCGGCGAACAATGGGTGTTTCAAATGCAAATGAGCACATCGTCCAGCGGCAACCAAACCTTGCATTGGGCTAATATGATGCAAACAAAAGAAGGCGAGGCCAGTTGGGATCAATTGCCCGGTGTGAATTATTCAGTGCCGGCGATGCTGGAAGGGGCGAGCTATCCTCAATTTGCCGATGCGTAAGTGTTAGTCTTGTAGGTTGGACATGGTTTTTATGCCCAACATTACGATGTTTAAATATGACGGCGATTTGGGATTTGATTACGGTCATTCCCGTCACTGGTGTCAAAATGTTGGGCAACGAAAAGCTGTTGCCCAACCTACGCTCTGGGTCGCTTTACCACTTAACCGCAGCGAAAGCGCGCGACAACACGGCTCGCGCCTCGAACATTGAATTTTTCGTATCTTCGACGCCGCGCCTGGCTTCGGCTTCGGCTTGTTCGGCGCTACGGGCGTGTTCCAGGGTGCGAGCCGAAGCCTCTCGCGCCTGATCCCGTAACGACTGTGCCTCGTCACGCAGTCTCTGGGCGTCATCGCGCGCTTGTTCAGCTTGGCGCTGGGCATTCTGCGTTTCCGCAAGCGCTTGTTGCAGCTGTGATAATACGAACTCGGCCTGGCGATGGAGTCCCCGTATTCTATCCGTCGAAGTTCGCGCTTCGCTGAGCCGTTGTCCAATTTCTTGAGCTCGACTGGCCGACTGTTCGCTAAATTGGGTCGATTGGGAGGCGTGTTCCTGAGATTGTCCCGCAGCCTGACCGGCTGTATCGGCGGATGCTTGAGCTTGACCGGCAAACTGAGCGGCTTGTTGCGCTTCGTTCTCTGCCTGACTTGCTGCTTGGGCTGCGGTTTGGGCGCTGCCGTTTGCATCCTGGGCCGAGTTACCGGCATTTTCAGCCTGTTGTTGGGCCTGTTCGGCACAATCTTGCGCCGTCCGCGCATGAGTCCCGCTCTCGGCTGCGGCCTGTGCGGCCGACTCGGCGTAAGCGCGGGCTTCTTGCCCGGCGCTGTTCGCATTGTCGGCGATGGCTTTGGCTTGCTCGGCATTGCCGGCTGATGTCTGGGCGTGTTCTTGAGATTGACCCGCCGCCTGATCGGCGGCATAGGCGGATGCTTGGGCCTGACTGGCAAATTCAGCGGCTTGTTGTGCTTCGTTCTCGGCTTTAATGGCCGCTTGGGCTGCGGTTTGTGCCTGTAGTTCAGCGGCGCGTTGGGATTGTTCAGCGTATTGAGAGAAATCTTCACAACGGTTTGCCGCCTGTCTGGCGCGGTCGGCTTCTTGATTGGCGATATCGACGGCTTCGGAAATATATTCGGACATGAGCGTTACCTTCTAGTTTTAATTTATTATTGTTTAAGGTCGATTCGATTCTATCAGCAAAAGTATTGTCTGAACAGCATCGGTATTATCCCGATAATCAGTATCTTGCCTGTTTTCGATAGCCGGTCATGCAGATTGAATACCGATATTACGATGATTCGATATGCGGCAGATTTCGGATTTGTCCGTGGTCATTCGTCACTAAAGACTAAGATATTGGGCAAGGAAAAAGCGGTTGTCCTTAACAAATCGCTTTCGTTGATGGTTCGGCAGGACCCACCACGAACGGAATCGACATACTAATTATTCCAGCAATGCGGCCAATTTCAGCGCCCGGTCAAGTTCCTCAAACGTATTGTAAAAATGCGGCGAAAAACGTATACCGCCGCCGCGCAAGGCGCAAACCACGCCGTTTTTCTGTAAATGCTGGTATAGCACCTCGTTTGCAACCGTCCGGTGCTTAAAGACGACAATGCCGGATTTGAGCCGGTTTTGCTTCGCCGACAGTAAAACCAATTGCCCGTTTTTATCAATCGCATCCGTTAAATAGCCGGATTTTTCTAAAACTTGCGCTTCGATAGCGGCCATGCCGGTTTCCAGCAACAACGACAAGCTGGCGGAATAGGCATGGATGCCCAGCATGTTGGGGCTGCCGCATTCAAAGCGGCGAGCGGAGGGGTGGGCTTCCCACGGCTGGTTTTCGTAATTATGAATATCTTTCATCATGTGCCAGCCGTACTGGGTCAGTTTCAGTTTGTTCCTGGCTTCGGGCGTGGTGTAAAAAACGCCCAAACCTTCGGGACCGAACATCCATTTATGGCCGTCGGCCATTACAAAATCCGCCTGATAAGCCTGCACATCGAACTGCACTGCGCCCAGGCTCTGGATCGCGTCGACGCAAAACAAGATGCCGCGCCGCTTGCAGAATTCTCCGATCCTTTCCAAGTCCATGCGCAGCCCCGAGGCGAATTGTATGGAGCTGATGGTCAATAAGCGCGTGTTACCGTCCACCAGCGCAAACAAAGCATCCTCGGGCGCATCCGCGCCGTGTAAATCGGCTTGGCGGAATTCCACGCCCTGATCGGCCAGGGATTCCCACGGCAACCGGTTGGAGGGGAACTCTTCGTTGCTGGACACGATGTTGTCGCCGGGTTGCCAGGTCAGGCCGTAGGCGACAAAGGACAAGGCTTCCGACGTGTTTTTAACCAGGGCGATATCATCGGCGGAAGGGGCGTTTAACAAAGTCTGCAATTGCGTGTGCAACTCGGCTTCCTTGTTCAGCCAGTCCAGGTAGAAATGCGAGCCGAAACGGGTGTTTTGTTCGGCAAACTTGATCACCGCGTCGCCGGTTCTTTTAGGCCAGGGGGCTACGGCGGCGTGGTTGAGGTAAATCAATTCGTCGGTCAGCGGGAATTCGGGGTGTTTCATGGTATCCATCTGCAAGTTGCAAGTTTAGGTTGGGATGGGTAATTTAATCACAAATATCGGGTTCGCAGTTTACAAACTGTTTGTAGGGCTGGATTGGATGACGAATCGGAACGGCGCTTGGTGCGTGCAAGCAACCGTTGCGGTTTCCGGCCGGATTTTCAAGCGCTGAATTCAATTCGGAAGATTATTAGGCGATAATAGCCGCTTTGCCCCGCCCGTATAATAATCAACAACAGGAACGATATTTTATGTCCACATGGTTAGCCTCGTCTTTTTTATCAAAAGACCGAATTGTCGCCAAACCGGGTTTTAACCGCTGGTTGGTGGCTCCCGCCGCATTGGCTGTGCATCTGTGCATCGGCCAGGTTTACGCCTTCAGCGTTTTTAATTTGCCGTTGACCAAGGTATTGGGCGTGACCGAGTCGTTGCCGGAAGATTGGAAGTTGACCGAATTGGGCTGGATCTTCAGTCTGGCTATTATGTTTTTAGGGCTCTCGGCTGCCTTTGCCGGAAAATGGTTGGAGCAAGTCGGGCCGCGCGTGACGATGTTCTGCTCGGCGCTTTGCTTTAGCGGCGGTTTTTTCATTGCCGCGGCTGGAATAGCGCTGCATGCAATCTGGCTGCTTTACTTGGGTTACGGCGTGTTGGGCGGCATCGGTTTGGGGCTGGGTTATGTGTCTCCGGTTTCGACTTTGATTAAATGGTTTCCCGACCGGCGGGGCATGGCGACAGGCCTCGCCATCATGGGTTTCGGCGGCGGCGCAATGATCGGCGCGCCGTTAGGCGTGTTGTTGATGAAGCATTTTGCGTCGGCGACATCGGTCGGCGTTGCCGAGACTTTCATGACCATGGGCGGTATTTACCTGGTGTTTATGATGATCGGCGCTTTCACTATCCGCTTGCCGGAAGAGGGCTGGTTGCCGGTGAATTTTCAGCCGGACACCCGGAAAAATAAGTTGATAACGGACAAGCACGTGCATGTCGAGCAGGTGCTTAAAACGCCGCAGTTTTATCTGTTGTGGCTAGTGTTATGCCTGAATGTGACCGCCGGAATCGGCGTGCTGGGCCAAGCCTCGGCGATGAGCCAGGAGATGTTCAAGGATCAAATCACGCCGGAAAAAGCCGCCGCGTTTGTCGGTATGCTCAGTTTCTTCAACATGGGCGGGCGTTTTTTCTGGTCTACGCTGTCCGATTACCTGGGCAGGAAAAGCACGTATTTCACCTTCTTCATGCTGGGCTGCGTGCTTTATTCGATAGTGCCTTATACCGGACGGATGAACAATGTCTGGCTGTTTGTCGGCTGCTACGCGGTGATTATGAGTATATACGGCGGCGGCTTCTCGACCATACCTGCCTATCTGGCCGATATTTTCGGCACCCAATACGTCGGCGCGATTCATGGCCGATTGTTGACCGCCTGGGCCACGGCGGGGGTTGCGGGGCCGGTGCTGGTCAATTATCTCAGGCAAAGCCAGATCGATCAGGGGGTACCCAAAGCCGATGCCTATAACATGACCATGCAGATCATGGCCGGCATTTTAGTGCTGGGATTTTTTTGCAATCTGGGCATCAAGGCGGTCGATGAAAAACATCATCTTAAGCATGATCAAGTGAATGATGAGTTTGATGCGGCGTAATGTTGCGTTAGGTCAATTCAAGTTCAGGTCTTTTTAAACAGCCCCGAGTCGGCGCTTGCGTGATCAGTTGAGGGATAGCCGACAACGGCAGAATGCTATCGACGCCGCCGAACTTAAAGGCTTCTTTGGGCATGCCGTAGACCACGCAACTGGTTTCATCTTGTGTGATAGTCAAGGCGCCGGCATCGTGCATTTCTTTCATGTCATGGGCCCCCGTCATCGCCCATGCCGGTCAGGATAATGCCGAAACCTGATATTGCGTGTCGCTACGTTACAGCAACATGCGTTTTCCGCTCTACTCGGCGCAACGCGTTGACACTGCATTCTCAGGCAACGCGTCACGGCCATTAAGTTAAGCGGGTTAGACAAAATGATTGCTGATGTGGGGAGACTTTAGTTGGCCTACACTTTGTAGCTGGCGCCTCTTTCGCCACTGTTGCCGCCTGATTCACTTGAACAGGTGCTCAATGGAGCGTTTACGCAGCCTGTACGACTGCCTGCGATTGCTCGCATCGAGCGCTGAGCAAAGCGGCGATAGTCGCAATGGTGCGGATTTCCCTGATGTCGTCGGTCAGGCGGCTTTCCAGGCCAAAATGTTCGCGCAGAACGGCCAAAATCTCGCCCAGTTTTACCGAGTCGATGCCCAAGTCCTCTTCCAGATCGGCATTGGGGGCCAGTAGTTCAATAGGGTAACGGGTCACTTCGGCTACCACGTTGGTTACCTGCGCCAGCAAATCCTGCTGATTGTTTGCCGCAGGCAATTGGCTGACGATGATCGCCGGTGCCGCCGCGGGCATTGCCTGAGGCCGGTCCAGACGGTCTTCAAGCAAAGCGGCGATAGTCGTAATAGTGCGGATTTCCCTGATGTCGTCGGTCAGGCGGCTTTCCAGGCCAAAATGCTCGCGCAGAACGGCCAAAATCTCGCCCAGTTTTACCGAGTCGATGCCTAAGTCCTCTTCCAGCTCGGCATTAGGCGCCAGTAGTTCGATAGGGTAGCGGGTTACTTCGGCTACCACGCTGGTTACCTGCGCCAGCAAATCCTGCTGATTGTTTACCGCAGGCAATTGGCTGGCGGCGGCTGGCGGTGCCTGAGGCCGGCCCAGCCGGTCGTCAAGCAAAGCGGCGATAGTCGCAATGGTACGGATTTCCCTGATGTCGTCGGTCAGGCGGCTTTCCAGGCCAAAATACTCGCGCAGAACGGCCAAAATCTCCCCCAGTTTTACCGAGTCAATGCCCAAGTCCTCTTCCAGGTCGGCATTAGGGGTGAGCAGTTCCCGTGGATAGCGGGTTACCTCGGCAAAAAGGTGCTGAATAGTGTCTAAGGTGGTGCTGTTAGTCGTCATAAATAAAGTCCTTTCATGGATTTTCAGAAGTTGATTAAACGCAAAGATAGATAATGGTAATTACGCACTGCCCGTTGAAACAATAAGCCGCACGCACATGGCGATGCTGCGGCAACGAATTGGAACGGAGTTGAACAGGCAGCAGGGTCACGGTGTTGGGTTGTGACCAATCCGAGTGTTGATCGTTGATGAGATCGGGTAGATCGACAATGATCGTGTCTGCGGCGCCCATGCTTGGCTGTGGCAGCCGGCCGGTCTTGAACAACGATTCTTTAAACGCCCAAAGCAGGGTGTAGCCGAAAATTTTCCGGTTTTGGTCGCTTCCCCCCAGTTGTTGCGCCCATCGGTGTTCGGATTCGGCGAATGAACTGCGGTAATAGGCCGCCTCCCGAAGCTCACAGGTTTCGACGTCAATACCTATTTCGCCGGTCGGATTTATGCCGACGCAGACCAGCCCGCCGGCATGAGCGACGGAAAGACCGCCTTTCACCGGCGATCCCTTCCAAAACAATTGCGGCGCTTTGCCCCGCTCGGGTGCCAAAATCTCGATTTGATGTAGTTCCTTCATGGGCAACGCCGCCAATGTTGATGGCGTCAGCTGTTGTACTTGATGGGATTCTGACGAGTCGGCAGCGCCTGACCGTTCCAAGCGTTGCCAAAAAAGGGCTTTAGCGGCCAGACGCCCGGCCAGCCACTCGCGCTGACGCCGGTGGTGCCGGAATTGTCGCCAACACTGTGTTTCACGGGCTGAGAGACAAGCCGGAGCCGCCAACACATGTTCGCAGCCCTCCATATCGATTAAGGCGACGTTGGGGGCGCGGTTCGAGCTATTCACAGAACCTCCTCCAGATTACTTGGAGCGGCGGCAGTCAACAAGGTTACCGAGTCGACCACGCCATAAGGCTGGGCAACCGTGCCGGTTATGGTCATCGCCAACTTGCCGTCGGCAGTGCGAACCTCCATCCAGTCGCCGAGTATTCGGCCATTGACGTGCCGGGAAGCGCTGGTGGTGATCGTCACCGGTTGCGGTGCGCGATTCAGCGCGTTGTCATTCAACGGCGCATCCCAGCGGATTGAACCGATTTCAGCCGCGACGCAGACCGGCATGGAACCGTCCGAATTCCAGGTGAGGATCGATAAGGTGAGCGCAGCGTCAATGGCTAAGAACGGCGTAATGCACTTTTCCAGCAGCGCTTCGTATTGGTGGTCGACAAACCGGAAATTGGCTTGGTGAGCACTCGTCCCTAAGGTGATCCAATGCAAGTGATGAAAAACTCCGCCGTGATAAACCGCAGCGCCGTCAGCGTTGTACGGATCCATGACGGTCATGCCGGAGACCGGTTGATCGCCTTGGTTTCTGGGTTGCAGCGCCACACCCGGTAATTCGCCCAAAACCACCTCGCATTCCAGATGACGCACATCGGCTTCAAGAACGACGCCTGAGCTATGCACAAAATCCGACAGCAACACGACTTCCACGCGTGCCTGCCGTCCTGTGCGCTCCAGAATCCGAATTTGGCTGCGTAGATTGGTCGGCGCGTCGCCGCTTAACTTGACGAAACGCAGGAACCGGCAATGGTCGAAACCGATGACCGGCAACTCCGGCAGCGCCGCTTTTGCCGCTTGGGCCGCCAGCTCCAGCTCGTAAGCGCCGGGTATGGTCGGTTTGCCGTTGACCTGATGCCCGACTGCAAAAGGAATGTCTGCTAAAGACAGCGACCAAGCGGGCGGGGCTGCCTGCGTTGGGACGCTGTCGGTCAGCGGGACTTGGAAAAACTCAAGTTCGCCGGCCGTCAGCAGGACATTGATCGGTTGGGCAGGCGGTCCCGCCAACAGCGATTGGAACAGCGCCTTGCCTTCCTCCGCCGTGACCCCGCGAATCTGCCGCTCACTACCCAATGCGGCAAATTCCGAGCCTCGGGTCATGCCGATGCTGTCCCAACCCAACCAAGCGATTGTCGACCAAGTGCTGGAGCCTCCGTCTGCGGTCATTCGCGCGGCAATCCGGTTCAAGGCCTCATTGGCGGCACCGTAATCCGGTTGGCCGTCATTGCCCATTACGCTGAACGCCGAGGTGAGCAAGTGATAATGCACCGTCCGGTTCGGCAGGTGGCGCCGGCAGGCCCCGTAAATGTGATGCAGGCCGGACACCTTGGTGGCGATGGTGCTGCGGATCTCATACAAGGTTTTCTTGGGTAAACGCCGCGAGGTCTGAATGCCTGCGCCGTGGACAACTAGGTCAATTCGGCCCAGTTCCTTGGCGACGTCGGCGATGACGCCGTCGACCGCCTTCTGGTTGGTAATGTCAACGGCACGATAGATGACAGTTCCGCGAAGCTTGCCCAATTGATTCAAAATCGCCTGTAATTCTCGGGCCGCTGCCAAAGCTTGATAACGCTGTCTGCTTTCCGACAGTCGGGCACCCGGTTGCAAGGTCATCTGTTCGCGGTAAAAAAGCGTCTCGTAATCCCGGAACGTTTGATCATCCATTGTCAGCACGGTTGCCGGTATCGCCGACAGGTCGGTTCGTCCGAGCAGGACTACGGTGCAGCCGATGCTTTCAAGCATCGATTCGACCAGGACGGCGGTCACGCCGCGGCCGCCGCCGGTGGCTACCACGACTGACGAGGCATTGAGCAGCGGTTGTCCCGGCGCTGCATAGGTCGGCCTTTCGGACAACATTAAGACGTGACGCCGACCGGCAAGATAGCAGGTCTCGACCGGCAAACCTCCGGTGCATCCATCCCCGAGTTCGGCAGACAGCTCCTGCAAACCGGTTTTTAGGTCAAGGGCGGTGGTCTGGACTATGCGGCAGGTTGCCGTAGGCAGTTCACGGGTTAGCGATTTGAGAAAACCGGCAACCAGGCCGGTTTCAGGATCAAGCAGGCCGTTCGTATCGGTTCCGCCCAAACATAAAGCGCCCAGCACCACCTGGCCGGTGCCAAGGTTTTCGTAGGCGTGTTGTGCAACAGCAAAAATCAACTCGACGAAACGGCTGTCCCAAGGTTGTTCCAGCAAGGCTTTTCCTGTTTGACGGCTTAAATCACGGACGGCGATGAGCGTATCGAAAGGAAAATCGGCCAAGGCGCGTAGCGACTCGGCAATGCTGGACTCGGATGTGGTGTCGACGGTCAAGGCGGCAGAACCCGGCAGAGCAATGGGGCTGACGATCCGATAGTTGAGGCCGGTCAGGCCGCCGTCAGCCGCCATCGCTTGGAAGCTTTGCGGATCGTCGGTCAGGAACAGAATGCGTCGGCTCGCCAGGGACAGGGCAGGGCGTTCCAGAGTCAGCGATTCAGGCACCAGGGTCGGCGTGTAATTGATGATCGGGGTCCCCGTTACGAAACTGTTGTGCTGGATTTCCGCAGGACTTGTTGTTCCGTTGGGCAGCAGGCGTATCTGCCGTTTAGCGGTAGCGCCCCAACGCAAGATCGTTGCCTGGCCCGATTGGGCGCGATCCAGCGCCGCCATCAATTCAACGACGCCTTCGGCTCCGCGGTAGTCCCACGCCGTAGCGCCGACCGCTTGAGCGATTCCGTCGGGTCGGCTTGCGGCGGTTTCGAGCTGTACCGTGCCCAGCACCGGCCAGCCTTGTGCCGCCGCTTCGGACAGCGTTGTCACGGCCAGCATCAGCGCCGCTTCGCCGACCGGTTTTGCGCCGCCTGCCGACTGACGCGGACTGGACAGGGCGGCCAGATTGCCGCCATGACTGTTGATTGCGCCCAGCAAGGCCAATTTACAGTCGCCGTGGCGCAGCAACTGGGTGGCGACTTCAAAGGTTTGCGCTAACGACTCGGCGCCTTTGTCGATCACCATATTCGGACCTTTAAGATTGAAGTAATTGGCTACCCGGCCGGCGACGACATTAGGCATGCAGCCGGGCAAGGTGTAAGACCCCGACGGACGGTTGCGGGTTTGTATCGCGGTATCGAGCTGTTCCAGCAGGGCCGACCACTCGCTGTCGTTAACCGGGAACTCGTTACGTCGGCCGCGTAACTGTCGGAACAAGCGGTCTTTGAAGATCATTTCGTTAGCGCTGATGCCGAGCGCTGTCTTGCCCTCGATTCCAACGATCACAGCGATGGATTCGGCGATGGATTGCCAATCCTTAAGGCCTTGCAACGCCTGCTCGACGACGAGTAAAGCCAACAGTTGGGCGGTGTCCATTTGATCGACCGCATCCGGCAGCAACGGCTTGCCGGTCGGCAAGCCCAATGCCGATTTGACAAAACGATGCGGAACGCCGCCCGACGCGGGTAGTCCGGCAACACCGCCCAAGGCATCGGGAAACAGGCCGCCGACGCCGACGATAGCCAGCGTGGTTGTCGTTGGCGGGTTTGCGGGAAGTACCGGCAAGCGATCATGGTAAGCGGGGAGATATTGATCCACGATCAAATGGGCGTTGGTTCCGCCGAAGCCGAAGCCGTCAACCCCGGCACGGCGCGGTTGACCGTCGCTGTTAGGCAGCCACGGCTGTGCTGCGGCGCTGATGCTGAAAGGCGAGTTGGCCAGATCGATTTTGTCGCTGGGACGCGTCCAAAGATGCTGGGCTGGAATCAGGCTTTGCTCCATGGATTTGCACAGTTTGATGACCGATGCGGCGCCCGCCAGCCAGCCGGTATGGCCTACGGTTGCCTTAACGCTGCCGAGGATAATGGCGGGATGACGGCCGCTAAGATGCCCGAACATTTGGCTCAATGCCTTAAATTCAGTGGCATCGCCGACTGGCGTGGCAGTGGCGTGGGCTTCGACGACTTGCACGGTGGCGGGGTCAATGCCGCTGTTTTCGTAGGCCCGGTGCATTGAAAGAAGCTGGCCTTCAGCTTGGGGTACGTTGACCGAGGGGCTTTTGCCGTCGCTGGAAAGGCCGATGGAGCGGATGACACCCCATATTTTATCGCCTGCGGCAACGGCGTCAGGTAAACGTTTGAGAACTAAAATAGCGGCTCCGCTTCCGAACACCACGCCGTCCGCACTGGCGTCCAAAGGCCGGCTACCACTGGATGACAAACCTTTGAATTGTGAAAACAGGCAACTGTTTGCCATATTGGCTTCATAGACGCCGCCCGCCAAGGCCACATCGCATTCGCCGTCGCGCAAGGCATGGATTCCGAGCGCCGCCGTATAGAGCGACGAGGAGCAGGCCGTGTCCACGACGTAACCGAATATCCCCTGGCCCACCTGACGGTCGACTACCGCTTCATACATATCGGATTGGGCCAGTGAGCGGATCGTCTCGGCTGAAACGCCGAGGGCAGCGTCCAGCGCGCCGATGAATCGCTCTTCGGCTGAGTCCGCAGCCGGTTGCAACATGTCGGCAATACAGGCGGAAAATTGGGCCATATCATGATCGATGGAACCATCGGCTGTAGCGCCGACCAGACATCGAATTCGTTCTGCGGCGATATTCGAGAGAGCCGCGGCTGACTCGCCGAGTGCTTCTGCCAAAGCAACGGCCAAGTATTGTTGGACTTTCGGCAGGGCAAGGAATTCGGCCCGGCTGTAGCGTAAGCCCGGATGATCGGCGTGATCCAGCTCGGGAGCCTGTCCAATCAGTAGGGAATAGGCTTTGTCCGGTTGTACCCCCTCCGGGCTAAGAAAATCATCGCGCATGTCAGGGTCAAGTTCGCCGAGATCGACGATGCCGCTCACGCCTTCCACAACATGATGCCAAAAGCCGGCGACGTCTTTAGCTCCTGGGAAGACTCCGCCCAGGCCGACGATGGCGATAGGTGTTTCCATCGCAGCCTGATCGGAGTGCGGAACCTCGGGATTGACTGACGCAATCGCCTCGGTCTGGCGGTCAGCTTGAGCGGCTATAGGCGTGGATGGGACCGGGGAACTGACCTGATCGGTTATTTTCAAACGGTCGATGCTGACCGATGCAGAGGTATCTTCGACCAGGGCGGGCAATGCCCGTAAATCGGCCGGTTCGCCAAGCGCTTTGGCAATGATCGTGGCGATCGAGTTGCCCTGTCCGCAGTGAATGAAGGTTCGGACGCCCTCGTCGTACAACTGGGTTAACGCAGTTTGGAAATCCAACGGGGTAATTAAGTGCGAGGGCAGTTGCTCTAAAATATCGCGACCATGACTATGCCAATGACCGTCCATCGGGGAAAAAAGATCGATTGTAGTGGCCCGGGCAGTGATGTGGCCTAGGCTGGCAGCAAACGCTCCGACGGCCGGACTCAGCAAAGAGGAATGAAACGGATAATGGCTGCGCAATGGCGTAAAACCAATCCCCTGTGTCGCCAAATGTCGGCCAAAACGGTCGGCATCCGCCGCATTTCCCGACACGACGGTTTGACGGGCATGGTTAACCACGGCAATTTCCAAACTGGAAGACCCCAGTTCGGCTAATGCCAAGCTCACCTCTTGGCGTGATTTGGGGATCGCAGCCATAATTCCACAACCCTTCAGGTCGCGAAGCGCGATGATCCGCCGGCAAATGATTTCCAGACCGGCGTCCATTGAAATCGCTCCGGAAACCGTCAAAGCGCCAATCTCACCAACGCTATGGCCTAGGACGCCGTCAACTTGGAGCCCGGAATTTAGCACCGCTTGAGCCGTTAAGACGCCGGATAGGTAAATGCCGATCTGGTCGAGGTTCGGACACTGATTGAGCAGGTTGTCATGCTCGGCATCGGTTTTTGCCATGACCAACGGCAGGAAGGCGTAGCCGAAATATTTCAGGGCCAGACGATCTGCGTCTGCAAAGGTCGCGTGAAATTCAGGGTAGGCCTCGTAAAGCGACCGTATAGTGTCGCGTTGATAGGAGCCTTGGCCGGGCAGCACTAAGGCGGTACGTGGGCTCGACGCCTTCAAAAGCGGTTTGGCGGCGGATTTATCGGTTTGGATATCGCCGGAATCTAAGGCCGTCGTGGGTTGGACATTGTCAAAATCGAAGAGCGTTTCGCCGGAGAGGTTGATAAATGCAGCGCCGTGATTTTTGCCTGCGGTCACCCGTTTTCCTAAAGCGCAGACTTCATCGGTGAACAGTTTCTTCAGAGCGCTGCCGCCTTCCAGCGCTGCCGCTGCGAAACCGGCTCCAGTCAGCGGCTCGTCAATGATCCCGTAATACTGGGAGAGCGATTCGGGCACCACCAAAAACTCTTTGGTATCTTTCTCCACGCAGAGAATTCGCTGAAAGCCGACGGTGACCGGCGTTCCGTCTTCTTTCACCGCCCTGACGCACAGTTGCAAGGAGGAGCGGGTGACTTCGCCATAGGTCAGCAGCAGGGCCAGCTTGTCGCCCAACCTGACTGGGGCAAGGTTGCGGCTGTAACCTTCGTAGGTCAGCATGACAAGATTCGCCAAGTCATCCCGCCAGCGGTTTTTGCCGTCCAATCCCGGCCCAAAGTAAAACGCTTCTCTCGCTGCGCATTGAAAACGAAAATTGGTCAGATAATGGTGTGATCCGTAAGCCATTGTGTCTTCGAAATGGATTTGATAGGGAATTGTGAAAAATGACATCGTGGTGTAACTCCTGGTTATATTAATGGTAAGTTTTGTTGTTTCTTTCATTTGAGGCTTAGCCGGGTTTTGAACGGTTCGTTGAAAACTTCGGTTTTGGCTGTAGATTGCTCTTAGTTCAGACAATAAGCATTGAGCCTAAGACGGCCTGTTTTACGCAGTGGAATGGCGCTGCCCCGGTTGTGCTTTAATTCTTAAGTGAGTTGTTTTGTCTCGCTGATCTTCTCTACAATCCTTGTTCCGTCTCCTTTTGCTGTGCGAAACAGCTGCGTAGGTAAGACATAAATTATTGGTGAGAGACTTCGGCTACCCACCCGCCGCCAAAAGCCCGGTAAATTGAAACCAGGGCAACGTACACCTCAGTCTCGGCCTTGGCTCGCTCATCGGCGACGGCAAGTTTGGTGCGCTGGGCGTCCAGTACGGAGAGATAATCGCTGGCGCCATGCTGATATAAGCCATTGACGAGCCGGTAGGCTTCTTCAGCAGCGGTTTCGGCTTCGGTCATTCGGTTGCGGCGCTCCAGCGACGAGACGTGCGCGACATAGGCGTTTTCCACGTCTTCCAGTGCGAGCAGAAAAGTCTTCTCGTAGTTCGCCGCGACTTGATCCAGCCTGGCGTCGGCGGCGGTAATGTGGGCCTGGATGCGTCCGGCATTGAATATCGGCGCGGTAAGGCCCGAACCGAGCGTATAAACACTCTCGGCAATACTTGAAAACCCGCTCGAAGCCAACGCGCCGAAACCGCCGCTAGCGGACAGCACCAGCTTGGGCAGCAAATCGGCCCGCGCCGCGCCGAGACGGGCGGCCATTGTAGCGACTTCGGTCTGCGCCAAGCGCAGATCCGGTCTTTGTTCCAGTAAGTCCGAGGGCAGAAGACGGGGGATGTCCGGCGAATTTGTAGGCAATGGCTCGGCATGAGCCAAGCGGATTTGCATTTTTTCCGGCGGCTCGCCCAGTAACACGGCAAGACGATGAATCAGGTTTGAGCCGGCGCTCTTGAGCGTAGGAAGCGCACCGGCAGTGGTGTTCACCAAGCTTTCCTGACGGGCGATGTCCCATTGGTTGGTCAAGCCGGTGCGGTTGAATACCTTTAACACTCTCAGGCGTTCCTGCTGGATGGCGATGTTTTTCCGCAAGATGGCTGTGCGTTTTTGTATCCCGCGCAGCTCTAAATAGTGGGTCGCTACTTGGGCCAGCAGTCCCACTTGGGCGGCATGTAGGGCCTGTTCGGCCCCTTCCGCCTGAGCGGCGGCAGCTTCCGCTTCCAACTGTCGGGTGCCGAACAGGTCGATTTCCCAGCGGGCGGACAACCCGCCGCTGATAATATCGGCAGTGGGTGTGAATAGCCGGATGCCTTGATCGCTCGGTACGCCGATGATCCGGTCGATCTTTTTTTCCCGACCGCCGCCGGAGTACAGGTCAATGCTTGGATAGAGCATCGAGTCGGCGACGGTGGTCATGGCTTTTGCTTCACGAACACGCGCTATGGCGCTCCTGAGATCGTGATTGTTCGCCAATGCTTGGCTAAGCAGGGCGTTCAGTTTCGGATCCTGGAACCCTTTCCACCATTCTTTAAGATCGGCCGGGTTAGAACGTGTTTGGGCATCGGGGGCGTGATGCCAATCTTTGGGGGGTGTTATCAAGTTCATTGGATTGTCGACACGGGTTGGGGTGCAGGCGCTCAAGTTAAGCAACGCCGCCATAATGGGGATCGGTAGCCAATGGCGTCTATTCATTGGGAGACTCCCTTGCTAGGTAACGTTGTGTTGACGGATGGCAAAAGCACCGATGTTTCGGCATTTAGCGGCGAGCGTTTCACCCTGAACCAAGCCGCATAGAGCGCAGGCAAAAAGAAAACCGTCAGGAAGGTGGCGATAGTGAGCCCGCCCATAATCGCGATAGCCTGCGGGCCGAAAAAATCGTTGCGCGATAGAGGGATCATCGCCAGGATGGCCGCCGCCGCAGTCAACAGGATCGGCCTAAAGCGCCGCACCGTCGATTCGACGATGGCGGTCCAGGCATCGAGCCCGGCTTTTTGATCCTGTTCGATCTGATCCACCAGGATCACCGAGTTGCGCATAATCATGCCGGACAGGGCAATGATGCCGAGCAGCGCCACGAAGCCGAAAGGCGCGCCGAACAACAGCAGGGCGAACGCCGCGCCGATTACGCCCAACGGCGCGGTGATGAACACCAAAAAGGTTCGGGACAGGCTTTGCAATTGCATCATCAACAGGGTCAAGGTAACGATCAGAACTAACGGAATCCAGACCAGAATCGATTTCTGCGAAGTCCAGGCGTCTTCTTTGGAGCCGCCGGTTTCGATAAAATAGCCGGTCGGCAGTTGCTCCTGGATAGGTTTAAGTTTCGGGATAATCTCAGCCGCCACGTCGGGAGCCATCTTGCCGTCGACGACGTCGGCGCGCACCGAAATGGCGGGGAAGCGGTTGCGCCGCCAGCGGACGCCGTCCTCGAATGCGGTTTCGAAGGTGACGAACTGCGACAGCGGCGCCGATCGACCGTTGCCGGTGCGCACAGTCACATCGGGCAGCTGGTCGGCGGCGGTGCGCAGGTTGTCTTGCGCCCGCCAGACGATGTCGATCAGCTTGTCGTCCTCCCGGAATTGTCCTGCGGGAATTCCCGTGTAGTGGGCTTGCAAGGCTTGCGACAGGCTTGAGGTGGAGACGCCGAGCGCACGGGCCTTGTCTTGATCGAGTACCAAGCGTAGCGACGGAATGCGGTCATGCCAGTCGTCGTTCACGTCCACGGTGCTGGGATTGGCGCGCATCACCTCGGACACGCGGTCGGCAATGCTCCGAACCGTCATGGGATCTTCGCCGAACACTCTGAACACCAACGGATAATCTATCGGTGGTCCGACGTTAAGACGCATGACACGTCCCCGCAGTTCCGGAAAATCGGTGGCAAAAGTGAGCCGAATGCGTTGCATGACCCGCTCGCGGGCCGCATTGTCTTTGGTCATCACCACAAACTCGGCCAGATTGGTATTGGATAACTGTTGTACGATCAGCAGGAAGAAGCGCGGAGTGCCGCTGCCGATATAGGCGGTGTAATTCACCACGTCTTCGTCTTTGCTCAAAATCGCTTCCATATGCTTGGCGGTCGCTTCGCTATGCGCAAAGGAACTGCCCTCGGGCTGCCACAGGTCAATGATGACCTCGGGGCGATTCGACAGCGGAAAAAATTGTTCGGGAACTTGGCTCAGCGTCGCCAAGCCGACACAAAATAGGGCGGCGGTAGCGACGATGACTTTTTTGCGATGATCCACGCACCAAGTCACCCAATAGCGCAGGCGATTGTAAAACGGCGTGTCGAACAAGTCGTGATGGTGCGCGCTATGCGGCTGGACCTTGAGCAACAGGAAACCCAAATAGGGCGTAAAAACGACCGCGCCGATCCACGACAGCAACAGCGAGATGCCCATCACTTGAAATATCGAAACGGTGTATTCGCCGGCTTGCGATTTGGCCAAACCCACCGGCAGGAAGCCGACGATGGTGATTAAGGTGCCGGTCAACATCGGGAAGGCGGTGGCGCTGTAGGCATAGGTCGCAGCAGTCATTCTGTCCATACCTTCTTCCAGTTTGCGCGCCATCATCTCGATGGCGATCATCGCGTCGTCTACCAATAAGCCGAGCGCCAAAATCAACGCGCCTAATGAAATACGGTGAATTTCCATGCCGAACAGCAACATGCATAGCAGCGTTCCGGCCAATACCAGCGGCACCGTCAGCGCGACCACCGAGCCGGTGCGAAAACCCAGGCTTAAAAAACTGACCAGCAGTACCGCCGCCAACGCTTCGAAGAAGGTGGACAGGAATTCGCCGATAGCGGTGTTGACGACGCGCGGTTGATCGGCGACTTGCTCGAGATCAATACCTATTGGGAGTTCGGCTTCTATTTCGGCCTTGGCGGCTTCCAGCGCCTTGCCCAGCGCCAGTACATCGCCGCGTTTGTTCATGGTGATGCCGAGGCCGACGGCTTCCTTGCCGTTGACGCGCATTTTAAGTTCCGGCGGGTCAATGTAGCCGCGCTTAACGTGGGCGAAGTCGTCAACGCGCAAGGTGCGGCCTTCAATATGCACCGGCAGGCCGGCGATGCTGTCCACCGAATCGAACTGACCAGTGATGCGGATCGGCAAATTACGCTGGGTGGTGTACACAATTCCTGCCGACAGCATACTGTTTTGCGCCTGCAAGGCTTCCGCGACCACGTTGGCGTCAAGCTCCAGTTCGGCCAGTCTTTTGTCGGAAAATTCGATATAAATTTTTTCGTCCTGTACGCCGAGCAGGTCGATTTTTTCGACATCTTTGACCCGCAGCAGTTGTTGGCGGACTAAATCGGCGGCTTTTTTCAGCTCGGCGTAACTAAAGCCTTCGCCCGAAAAGGCATAGATCAGGCTGTAAGTATCGCCGAATTCGTCGTTGAAAAACGGTCCGACGCTGCCGGGCGGCAGCGTCATGCGGATGTCGTCAACCTTTTTGCGCACCAGATACCAGAGGTTGGGGATTTCCTTGGGCGGCGTATCTTCACGCGGAGTCACGAAAATGACCGACTCCCCCGGCTTGGAGTAACTGCGCAAAATATCCAGATCGGGCAATTCCTGGATTTTCTTTTCCAGCCGGTCGGTCAGTTGTTGTTCGACTTCTAAAGCCGTTGCGCCCGGATAGAGGGTTTTGACCACCATCACCCGGAAGGTAAATTCCGGGTCTTCCCGTTGTCCGAGGCGGAAATAGGCGAATAGCCCACCCAACAGCAACAGCACCATGATAAAACCGGTGAAAGCGCGGTGTTTTAACACCCAGGCGCTTAGATTGAAGTCATTCATGACTGGAAGTCTTTGCCTGCGCCAGGATAAATTGTTGCGGCAAACGCACGGATTGGGCTTCGCGCAGGCGGTTTACGCCGGCGCTGACAATCAGTTGCCCGGAACTCAATCCTGTCACTGCAACCCGCTCGCCGGGCAGCGCTGCGCCGATTTGTATCGGCGTGGCTTTGACTGTAGACGTGCGTTCGTCAACCAGCCAGACACGGGTTTGTTCCGGCTTATTCTGGGGCGTAAAAATAGCCGAGAGGGGAACGGCGAGGCGGGAAGGCGTGATTGAAGGTATCCAAACCATTGCGGTCATACCAAGCCGCGCATCATCCCGGCCTTCCAGAAGAGTTGCTTTGACCCGATAGGTACGGCTGACCGGATCGGCTGCCGCCGCGATTTCGCGGATACGCGCCTTGATTTGTTTGTCGCTGTCGGCCCACAAGGTAACCATGACGTCTTGGCGCTGTTTGAGTTCGGCTACGCGGTGCTCGGGAATGTCGATATGGATTTCCTTTTCATCGAGTTGGGCCAGCCTGATAACCGGCTGACCGGAGGAGACGACTTGCCCGGTTTCGATTTCCAGCGCGGTCACCACGCCGTCGCGGTCGGCCCGCAAATCGGTGTAAGTCAGTTGGTTGTCGGCCTGACCGAGTTGGGCTTCGAGCGCCGCAACCTTTTGCTGCGCGGTAATGTAAAGCGTTTGGCGGCGATCTAACTCAGGCTTGCTGATGATGTTCTGATCGAACAATTCCCGGTATCGGCTTAAGTCGTCTTTGGTGTATTCGCTGTCGGCTTTAGCGGATATAAGCTGAGCCTTAATATTCAGCGCGGCAAGCCGGAAATCGCCGGGATCAAGCCTTGCCAGCAACTGCCCTTTATGCACTTGCTCGCCTATATCGACCAAGCGGCCGGTTAGTTTTCCCGCCACCCGGAATGATAAAGTCGTCTCAAAACGCGCTCTAACCTCGCCCGAAAACGGCCTGTCGTTCAGTGTCTCTTGGCTTGTTATGCGAACAATATTGACGGGGCGAACAGAGGGCTGCTCTTGGTTGCGATGCGTACATCCAACTAATGTCAAAAGTAATACCGTTATCAAATGGTTGATAGGGGTATTTTTGAATAGCAAAGGTAAGCGACCTCTACAGCGAGAATTGGGGGAATTCATCTGCTCTCCAGTTAATGTAGTTACACACGTAATGAGAACATTGGATACGTCCAACGGTGCGCGTTCGAAACAGATTGCGCGGTGTGGTAATGTTCTGTTGCGATACAATTTAAACTAAGCGATTGAACAGCGCGTCACCCGTTCGGGTGAAAAAGGAAAATAATTTTCAACTATCCGCCCTAGTGGGTACTGGATTCCGGGCGCTATAAAAACACGCAGTTTGCCCCCATCAACCTAACCTTTTTCCGTTGAATAATGCCGTTAAGTTAATGAAAGTCTTCTGTATTTGGAGTGCAGGCTCCGCCTGCTAATGCAAGCACCTAAAGTGGGCGCTTTAGGTGCTTGCACTCCAGCGATCACTATTTTTTATGTGAGCTAAAAAATCGTCTAACTTAACGGCATTATTTCCGTTGTAGAAAGGATGCATGTGAACTTATTGAGATGGGTATTGTTTTAGGCGAATAATAAGCAGGTGCGGATCAGATTTTTGTTATAACCGTCTTAGCTGGGGCTGCAAGCATGCCGAAACCTGTAGTCAGCAATTGTATGAGTTCGGATTGACGATGCGTTTGGGTTTTCTCCAGCACCTGTTTTAGTTGGGTTTTTACCGTGTTGTTGCTGATGCCTCGTGTTTGGGCATAATCGCTAACCGTTTGTCCCCGCAGCAAAGCGACCGCAAGTTTGGCTTCGGCCGGGGAAAGACCGTAGCATTGAGTCAACAGACTATCGTCCAAGTTAAGCGGCAGATCGGGGTCGCAAAGAAATAATGCAACGCTCGGCACCGAGCCGATGAAAGGTAACGGTTGGTTTTGTAGCGATACCACTATTGCCGATAAAGGACGGCTTGAGTTGCCTCGGTGCAAGTTCATCGCATTGCCGTGCCCCAGTTCTATGGCATTGCTGATTAACTGACGCAAGGCACGGGTTTCATTGGCGTTATCCGCTTGGCAGCGGCCAGAGGTATTGAGACGAAAGCCGTCTGAACAGCGGATTAAAGATTCCGCCCTGTGATTGACAAATACGGCTTGGCCGCATTTATCGAACAAGACCAACCCGACCGGCAAGCGGTTCAGCAGCTCAGTGTCTGTGTTCAGTACACTTTTAACTTCGGAAAATTTTTTGTGGATCATGCAAGAGCGGCGTAAATGCGGCACCAAACGCGCGAACAGCGCTGTTTCGTCGGCAGAAAAGGGTTGTTGTTTGGATCTGAAAATCGACAGACGCACCGTCAGCGTATCCTGCTTGAGAAGATGACCGATCATGGCATGAAAATAATCCTGCGGTTTAAGCCAATCGTTATACCATTCAGTCTTGACAAATTCCTGCACGGGAAACAAGCGATCAGATGTTATCAGTTCGCCTTCAGGTAAATTTTTGGAGTTTTCAAGCCAGACATTGACCTTGGAATAATACCGCTCGTAAGACACGACGGTTTCAGGGTCGGTGCGGACGGTTTGAATAAAGGAAGATTCATCGCTACGGCAAGTGGAGTTGAGACTGGCAAAATCCACCAGATGAAGCGCTGTACCCCTGCTTTTGAAGGTATCTGACAACTGTTCCAAGAAAATTGACCATAACTCCGGCATGACGGCGGCATCGTAAATTGCCTCAATTAAACTATCATATTGGCTTTTATTCATAAGGTGGATTCAACTCCGAATGCAATCTCAATAAGGGGGGCGTAACGGTTAGGTTCTTTTAAACAGCGCCCGGGTAGGAGCCTGCATGATCAGTTGCGGGATGGACGACAGCGGCAGAATGCCATCGACGGCGCCGAGTTTGACGGCTTCTTTGGGCATGCCGTAGACCACGCAACTGGCTTCATCTTGCGCTATGGTCAGCGCTCCGGCATCGTGCATCTCCTTCATGCCGTGCGCGCCGTCATCGCCCATGCCGGTCAGGATGATGCCCACGGCGTTAGCCCCGGCAGATTGAGCGCTGGAGCGGAATAGTACGTCAACCGATGGGCGGTGTCTACTGACCAGCGGGCCGTCTTTGACCTCAACCTGATACTGCGCGCCGCTGCGTTGCAGCAGCATGTGCTTGCCGCCGGGAGCGATCAACACCAAGCCGGGCAAGGCGCGGTCATTTTGCGCGGCTTCTTTTACCGTCACCTGGCAAATGCCGTCCAGCCTTTTGGCAAATGCGGCGGTAAAATGTTCCGGCATGTGTTGCACCACGACAATAGGCGGGGCGGTACGCGGCAGTTGGGTGAACAGGTATTCCAAGGCCTGGGTGCCGCCGGTCGAGGTGCCGATCACAATGACCCGGTCGGTCGTTTGCACCATCGGCTTTGGGACGCACGCACTGAGAGTGTTTGCCGGGGCGCGGCTGGGCGAGGTTGAGGCGGACTTGATGACGCTGGGGCGGGAGCCTGCGGCGGCTTTGATAACGTCGACAATGGCAGTTTTGGATTCTTGCAGGAAACCGCGCAAGTTTACCTTCGGCTTGGTAATAATATCGACCGCTCCGGCACTCATCGCCTGCATAGTCACTTCCGCGCCTTTTTCCGTTAAGGTGGAGCAAATGACCACCGGAGTGGGGCGCTCGCTCATCAGTTTTCTAAGGAAAGTCACGCCGTCCATGCGCGGCATTTCAATGTCCAATACGATGACATCAGGCCATTCGGTTTCCATGCGTTTCATCGCGAAAATAGGGTCGGGCGCTGCGCCGATGACTTTTAATCCCGATACGCCGTCCAGTAAGCCGGTTAATACCTGTCGCACCACGGCGGAGTCGTCGACAATCAATACTTTAATTTCAGTTGGCATGTTGTTTAATTATTGAGTGCGGTTACCAGAAATCGGCCTGATTCGGCGGCTGCTGTGTCTGTGCAGTGGTGTTTTTTTCCAGGAAACGTTTTTCTTGTTTAATAACGGCTTGTTCTTCGCTTCTTTCAATGGTTTTGACATAAACGGAGAAATCGCTGGCCAGGAAAAAAATATTGCGGCCTATAGGGCCGCCCAAGGCGGATGCTATTAATGGGATGCGCTCGGTACGCAAAAAAGTTTTAATAAACTCGCAATTGACCGCGCCTATGGATTGCCCGCCGCGTAATTCATTGCCCAATTTCAGCACATCGCCGCCGCCAAAGGCTTTGGCTTTTAAATGGATGCGTTGCGCGCCCTGTTTCAACATTTGATTGATCAGCAGCTCCATCGCATGGATGCCGTAGCGTCCGCCTTCCGAGCCCAATAAGGCCGCATTATGGGCTGCATGCTGCTGAGCCAGCAGGAAATGATTCATGCCGATCACATGATTTACCGGATCATACAAACATGCCGCCACGCAAGAACCCAGCAGGGTGGAAATTATTTCATCTTTTTTAGTGACATAACTTTCGCCGGGATCGATGATGATGCGCGGCAGTCCCTGATATTGCCCTATTTGCATGGTTTTTGATAAATGGAAGGCGCCACTACGGATAATCCGGTTTTAATGTTGTGCAACGTTTCGGAATGGCTGATAAAAAAATAGCCGCCCGGTTTTAACGCCGAAATGACGCGCTGGACTATATCTTGCTTGGTTTCGGTGTCAAAGTAGATCAGCACATTGCGCAAAAAAATAACATCAAATTGCCCAAGGCTTTTGGGGAGCGGGGTTTTAAGGTTGATCTGGCCGAAACTGACGCGTTTTCTTATCTTTTCATCGACGCGAAAATAGCCTTCTTGCGAACGCACGCCTTTCAGGCAATATTTATCCAGGAAACGCTTATCCATATTATCCAGTCTATCCATTAAATAAACGCCTTGACGCGCGGTGTCCAGCACTTCGGTATTGAGATCCGAGCCGAATACTTCCCATTTTCTCATGCCCAGAGTCTCGGCCAATGTCATGCCGATGGAGTAACTTTCTTCGCCTGTCGAGCTTGCGGCGCTCCACAGGCGGAAATTATCGCCCCGCCAGGTTTTAACAATCTGTTCCTGAAGGAAATCAAAATGCTTGGGTTCACGGAAAAAATAAGTTTCATTGGTGGTCAGGATATTAACCATCAATTGAAATTCCTGGGGATGTTGTCCTGTATTCAGCAATTGGTAGTATTGCCCGTAGGTTTGCAAACCATAATGCAGTAAGCGCTTGGCTAAGCGACTGGCCACCATGATTTTTTTTTCCGGGGTGAGCGCAATGCCTGCGTGATCGTAAATAACGCGCCTGAAATGGGAAAACTCTTCGGCGCTTATGGGTTCTAAGCTGATAATAAATTCCTGCTTTAAGTGATCTTAATATGTCATCTCGACCGTAATAGCGCCTATATAAAACCGTATGGTCTATAGGGAGGAGGATGGCTTAAGGCGCTATGCGAAAATAAAGCTCGTAAGCAATTGATTATAGATTCTTTGTAAAAGTCAATATAATTAAAATGTTATTGCCGTATATTCCGTACAGTTTTGAATGGATATAAGTATGATTACATACTAAACTATGTCCTTCGCAAGAACAACGGGGATTTTAATGCAGCAGATCCAGAACAATGCCGACGGTAAATTTTTGTACATTTCACTTTCTGCATTGCCGGTAATATTGGGTGGTATGGTCGTGGGGTGGCAATACGGCGCTACCTTATATAATGTGTTGTTCAGTGTGCTGCTGGTGTTTTTCGGGATTGGAAGCGGTTTGTTTTTGTGGCGCCGCCATGATAACGAATTGGCGCAAACCAATTTCCGCTGGGCTCAGGACGAAAACAGCAAGATAGCGGCGGTTTCGACCTATACCGGCGAGTTGGAGCGGCTGCTGCTGACCATCAGTCCTATACTTTCCCAGCACGTAATGGTTTCGCGCGAGCATACCGAGCAGGAAATTACTTCGCTATCGAGCCGTTTTTCCTGCATGGTCAACGAACTCCAACTGATTGTAGACAGCACCGATAATGCCTTTGGCGGGCGGCAAAGCAACCACCTGGACAGCGTAATCGATGCCTGTCGCGATTTGCTGCAACCGATTCTGGACTTGCTCGGACAGCTTCGTCAGGCAGAGCAAAAAGCCGTTGATGACGCAGTCTTGTCCCAGGCCGAAGCCAATATCAACCAGACATTAGCCCTTTTGAGCCAAGTTCTGGGCCATTACCGCGATGATGCCTGCGCGCTTAGAAACCATGCCGAGCAAATTCGCGGCGAGATCAATAATGTCCTGGTGGCCTTGCAGTTTCAGGATCGCGTCAGCCAGATATTAACGCAAGTCGAAAACAACTTGCTGAATCTACAAAAAACCATCGAAAGAATTCAACAGCAGGGCAGTAATCGCGACGGCGATATGCTTGAAGTCGATAAAGCCGTAGAGCATATAGAAGAAAACTACAAGTCGGTCAGTTCCCGGGCTAAGCATTCGCCGGACGACTCAGACGATGATTTAACTTTTTTTTGATGCGAATCAAGAACGTATTTTTTAATTCAACACTGGGCTTTAACTTATGGCAAAAACAATTATGATCGTGGACGACTCGGCCTCAATGCGGCAGGTTGTCAGCATTGCCCTAAAAGGTGCGGGTTATGAGGTGATCGAAGCGTGCGACGGCAAAGACGCGTTAAGCAAACTGACTGGGGTGAAAATCCATCTTATCGTCAGCGATATTAATATGCCGGTTATGGACGGCATTACCTTTGTTAAAGCCGTTAAGCAACTCGACCATTACAAATTCACCCCCATCATTATGCTGACTACTGAAATGGAAGACGATAAGAAACGGGCCGCCAAAGAGGCCGGTGCTAAAGCCTGGGTGACCAAACCTTTCCAACCGCCTATCCTGCTCGCAGCCATTGCCAAATTAGTGCTGCCGTAACCTTATCCGAGAGATGCCATGACTGCAAAAGCTAAGAAAAATGACGGGACAGTTCAATTGGCCATTAAGGATGACATGACTATCTACAATGCCGAATCGCTCAAGGAAACCTTGTTGGGGTATTTTCATCCCGGTACACGGGAGTTGCAGCTTGATTTGTCGGCCGTCACTGAAATAGACAGCGCGGGTTTGCAATTGCTGTTGTTACTGAAGGCCGAAGCGCAAAAACGAGGGTTTACGCTGCGATTGTTGCGGCACAGCGAAGCGGTGATTGAGGTTTTTGAGCTGCTCAAACTCGGTATGTATTTTGGCGATCCCATTGTTATCCCCGCTAATTGGAAAAAATCATGAGCGATATGAACCCCGCCTTAGAAACCTTTTCCCAGGAAGTCGACGAATTACTGACGGCAATGGAAGAAGCCTTGTTAGGCTTGGAAGGCGCGCCCGACGACGCGGATTGCATCAACAGTATTTTTCGCGCGATGCACACCATTAAAGGGTCTTCGGGATTGTTTGGGTTCGACGATGTTGTCGCTTTCACCCATGAGGCCGAAACCGTATTGGACCGGGTTAGAAACGGCGAGCGTTTGATTGATGCAGAACTCATCTCGGTTTTGCTGGCCTGTAAAGACCACACGGCGCAGCTGATTCAGCACGTTCTTTTCAATGAGGGCGAACCGCTGCCGGAAGCGTTGCAGCAGCAAAATCAGGCGCTGATTGTCCGGTTAACCGGAGTACCCGCCGCCGGAGGCATGCCCTCGACCCAAGAGGAAAAAGCCGATCATTTTGAAGTCGATCCCAATACGTCTAACAGCAGCGACAATTGGGTTATCAGCCTGGCTTTTAAAAAGGACGCCCTCCGAAACGGCATGGATCCGCTATCGTTTATCCGTTATCTGCAAACGCTTGGAAAAATAATCGAAGTGATTATCACCATGCCGGCGCTTCCGCGCATTGAGGATATGGTTCCCGAGGATTGTTACCTCAATTTTAAAATAGCTTTTAACAGCAGCGCCGATAAAAAAACGATAGAAGACGTGTTCGAGTTTGCCGAGGACGATTGCGATATTCATATCTTGCCGCCGAATTCCAGGCAGGAACACTACGTGCAGTTGCTGGCGAATTTACCGGAAGATCAAGTCAAGCGCTTAGGCGAAATGCTGGTCGAGATCGGCGCCTTGACTGAAAAAGAAGTTGCGAACACGCTTCACGAGCAGCGCGAAGATGATGATGCCGAGGCGAAACCGCTCGGCGAAAGGCTGGTGGAAAAAAATATATTGCAGCAACCGGTCATAGAGCAGGCGCTTAAAAAGCAGGAAGCAGTCAAACAAAAGATTAACAAGGAGTCCAATTACATCCGGGTAGACGCCGCCAAGCTGGGTTATCTTATCAATCTGGTCGGGGAATTGGTTATTTCGGGCGCCGCGATGCGACTGATGGTCGATAAGCACGGCTTGTCCGATGTCGACGACGTCGCCTCGACCATGAGTCATCTGGTGGAAGATATACGCGATACCGCATTGCAATTACGCATGGTGCAGATCGGCGAAACGTTTACGCGCTTCCAGAGAGTCGTGCATGACGTCAGCAAGGAATTGGGCAAGCAAATTCAATTGCAAATAACCGGCGGCGAATCCGAACTGGATAAAACCGTAGTGGAAAAAATCAACGATCCGCTGACCCACCTGGTGCGCAATTCGCTTGATCATGGCATTGAATCCCCCGAAGTGCGCGTGCGGGCGGGAAAACCCGAAAAAGGCACTATACAGTTGAACGCCTATCATGACTCGGGACGCATCGTGATCCAGATCAGTGACGACGGCAAAGGCCTGGACCCCGAAAGAATCGTCGCCAAAGCGATAGCCAAAGGGCTGATTAAGCCGGATCAAGTCCTCAGCAAGAGTGAAATTTACAGCCTTATTTTTGAACCCGGCTTGAGCACTAAAGAGGAGGCGAGCAACCTGTCCGGTCGCGGCGTCGGTATGGATGTGGTCAAGCGCAATATCGAGGCATTGCGCGGCAGTGTTTCCGTAGACAGCGAGTTGGGGCAAGGCACTTCGGTAACAATCCATTTGCCGCTAACGCTGGCGATTATCGATG
This sequence comes from Methylobacter sp. Wu8, assembly GCF_036440755.1. Classification (NCBI taxonomy): domain Bacteria; kingdom Pseudomonadati; phylum Pseudomonadota; class Gammaproteobacteria; order Methylococcales; family Methylococcaceae; genus Methylobacter; species Methylobacter sp. Wu8. Next base: position 28,320 of record NZ_JAZGVT010000070.1, read on the forward strand.
GGTTTATGGTGGAAGCGCAACAGGAACGCTATATCATACCGTTGAGTATGGTCGAAGAATGCGTCGAGATGAACAGCGACGAATGGCAAATCGACGACGTTCAACATTACGTCAATCTGCGCGGGCAGGTTTTGCCGTATTTGCGTTTGGGCGATTTCTTCCACAACAATAAAAAACACACGCGCACTGAACGGGAAAGCTTGGTTGTCGTGCGTTTCGGCGAGGCCAAGGCGGGTTTTGTTGTCGATGAGTTGCATGGCGAAAATCAAACCGTAATCAAACCGCTCGGCAAGCTGTTTGAGAATCTCGACGGTATTGGCGGAGCAACTGTGCTGGGTAGTGGTGATGTGGCATTAATTCTCGACGTGCAAGGGCTTATTCATCACGCAAAAAAGCGGGCGAACCCTGCTTTGGCGTTGTTGTCGGGTGTTTAAAAAGCCAGCGCAGCAGGCTGTGGCTGAATTTTTAACAGAACGACAATCCAATTATCAATATTGGGGTTCCCAAATTGAGCTTCAATCTAAAAACAGGCCAGGTACTCTATGAATAGTAACGACTTAATAATGAAAATATGCATATACACGGGAGTCTTGCCATGCTGAAGAACCTCACTATCAAAGCCCGGCTGATTTTGGTTGTAGGACTAATGTCAGTGCTTGCTATTGCGTTAGGGGCTCTCGGTTTGAACGGGATGAAAAAAGCCAATCAAGGTTTGCTAACCGTTTATGTCGACCGTACTGTGCCTATGGGCCAGTTGGGCGAAATTAATGCAAAGTTACTGGCTAATCGGCTGGCAATTACCAATACCTTGGTGTTCAAGGAAGAAAGTCAAAAAAATATCGATCTCGTCAGACAGAATATTATCGATATTAACAAGATATGGGATCAGTACATGTCAACCTATCTAACGGTGGAAGAGAAAAAACTGGCCGATAAATTTGCAATCGATCGTAAGCGATTTGTGGTTGAAGGCTTAAATCCCACCATGGAATACCTGCTTGCCGGCAATGCCGAAGCTGTGGAGAAGACCGTCAGGGAGTCAGTGCGCCCATTATTCGTACCTGTTGCAGAAGGCATCAATGCGTTGATGCAATTACAGCTGGATGTCGCCAAACAAGAATACGATCTGGCTCAAACCCGTTATGAAGAAAGCCGTTTTATTTCGATCGTTCTTCTGACAGTGGGTTTGTTATTGTCGGTATTCATCGGTTTTATGTTGATTCGAGGTATTTCACGCTCTTTATTTGCGATGCAACAGTTTTCCGAGTCTTTAGCGCAAGGCGACCTGACCGTTCGTATCGACCTTGAACAAAATGACGAAATCGGCATGTTGGCTAAATCAATGACAAGTATGCGTGACCAGCTCAGCAGCGTTGTGCAGCAAGTGCGCACCAATTCCGACGCCTTGGGCAGCGCCTCGCAGGAAATCAGCGCGACCGCCCAATCCATCAGTCAAAGCGCTACCGAACAGGCAGCGGGCGTTGAGGAGACCACGGCTTCCATCGAAGAGTTGAGCGCATCGGTTAAACAAAACGCCGATAACGCTAAATTAACCAACGGCATGGCGACAACGGCTGCGGAAGAGGCCGCCAATGGCGGGCAGGCGGTGAAACGCACCGTAGACGCGATGAAGGAAATCGCTGAAAAAATCAGCCTGATTGAGGACATCGCCTATAAAACCAATCTGTTGTCGCTCAATGCCGCGATTGAAGCAGCCTTGGCCGGCGAACACGGCAAAGGTTTTACCGTTGTCGCAGCCGAAGTCAGGAAGTTGGCGGAAAACAGCCGGATAACCGCGCAAGAAATCAATACGCTGGCCAAAAACAGCGTCAAGATTGCCGAAGACGCGGGTAACCTGTTAGCGCAAATGGTACCCAATATTCAGAAAACAGCCGATCTGGTCGAAGAAATTACCGCGTCTTCAGAAGAGCAGGCGCAAGGCATAGGCCAGATCAGCGATGCGGTCGGCCAGTTGGATAAAGCGGCGCAACAAAACGCATCGGGTTCGGAACAGCTTGCCGCCACGGCGGAAGAGTTGAGCGGCCAAGCCATGCAGCTGCAACAGGTTATGGCGTTCTTTAAAGTGAATGCGAACCAAAGTCGCACCGCTAAAGGCCAAACGAGACAATCCATCCTTCCCGGCAAACAGACGGGCGCCAACAAAAAAACCGCTCCTCATTTTACTTCGGCCGGATCTTCTCCGGTAACACCGGCGCCCATGCCGGTCAGCAAGGCGGGAGGAACCAAACCTGAATTTAATGAACATGATTTTGAACGATTTTGACAGGTAGATGAACCATGAACCAGTTAATACATAAGCAAGAAAACAAAACCGAGTTAGCGGCTCAGGATCAACTACGCCAGTACCTGACTTTTCGGGCAGGCAATGAAAATCTGGCTATCAGCATTTTGGATGTCAAAGAAATTATCGAAATCAACACGATTACCGACGTGCCGATGACGCCCGAGTATATACGCGGCGTCATTAATCTGCGCGGTAACGTCGTTCCGGTCATCGATTTGTCGGCGCGCCTGGGTCGGCAAAGCAGCGAAATAACCAAACGCAGCTGTATCGTGCTGGTGCAGGTTGAATACAACGAGGATGCCCAGTTACTGGGGATGTTGGTCGACGCCGTCGATGAAATTCTGGAAATACCCGAGGCGAATATCATGCCGCCGCCCGATTTTGGCGCCGATATTCGAACCGATTTTATTCAGTCGATGGGACGGGTGGGTGACGAATTTATTATTTTGCTGAATATTAACCGCGTGCTTTCGATAAAAGAATTATCTCAGCTTAAACAAGTTGCCGAATACGAAGGCGGCAACACAAACAAAGAAACCAGCTTCACCGCACTGAACTGATAATCCACACAAGGACTCATTTTTATGAACATAAAAGACTTAAGTATAAAAACCAAGATATTAACCGGTGCGTTGCTGTTGGTATTGATTACCTGCGGATTCGGAATGCTGTCAAAGCTCTATATTGGCAAAGTGTCCGATTCGCTGTTCGGCATTACCGATAACAACGGCAAGGCGGTTGAATACGCAACCGGGGTCGAACGGATGGCGCTGTCGACCATTATGGAAGAAAAAAACTATTTGTTGCAGGAAAAGGACGAAGTTCACCAGCGCGCCGAACAGAACGTCAAGGAACTGATGGGTTTCCTGGATAAAGTGGATACCGTAGCTAAGCAATACAAGAACACTGAGCTGTTGGAGCAGTCGAAAACGGCAAGGGAAGGCACTGCGCAATACGCCGATAAATACCGGGCGGGAGTTGCCGCACTGAAAGCGAACAAACAATCCGTTGCCGAGATGGTGGAAAACGGCAATTCCGTAGCGAATGCGGCCGATATCATGCTTAAAAAGCAGGTAAACAATTATAGCGAAGCGATGAAAAAAGGATTAAGCGCACAGGAGCTTGATCAGTTCGTCCAGCGTTATATCATCACGACCAATATCTATATCAAAGCGATGCAAATCATGCGCGCTGAAAAGGAAGAAGTTAATTACAAGGATCGCGTTGCCTGGAAAAAAATGGAAGTTTTATTGCCGGAGCTAATGGACTTATACGACGATCTGCAAAAAATTGTCGTGAAAGAAGACGAAATCAAATTGATTACAGACGCCCGTAACGGAACGCGAAATTACACCGAATCAGCCAAAAGCTGGATAGAAAACGACAATAAACTGAAAGTTATTTTGGCCGATATGGCAAGTCTGGGCAGTAATGTGATCAAGCAGGCGCAAGACGCCGAAGCCGCCGGTTACGCCCAGTTGGGCAATGCGCGTACCGAAGCCGAGCAATTGGTCAGTGACGCCAACAAAATCATCATCGGCACGATCATTCTGGCGATAGTGTTGGGCGTTATCATTGCGTTGTTTTTGGCTTCGATGATCACCAAACCGATTATTCTGGGGGTTAAATTCGCCGAGTCCCTGTCGGAAGGGGATTTGACCGCACAGATCGATATTGACCAGAAAGACGAGATCGGCGTTCTGGCCAATGCGCTGCAAACCATGCGCGACCAGCTCAGCAGTGTTGTACAGCAAGTGCGCACCAATTCCGACGCCTTGGGCAGCGCCTCGCAGGAAATCAGCGCGACCGCCCAATCCATCAGTCAAAGCGCCACCGAGCAGGCATCGGGCGTTGAAGAGACCACTGCTTCCATCGAAGAGTTGAGTGCGTCGGTTAAACAGAATGCCGATAACGCCAAAGTGACCAACAGTATGGCGACAACGGCTGCGGAAGAGGCCGCCAATGGCGGGCAGGCGGTGAAACGTACCGTAGAGGCGATGAAAGAAATCGCCGATAAAATTGGATTGATTGAAGATATTGCTTACAAAACCAATCTATTGTCACTCAATGCCGCGATTGAAGCGGCGCGTGCCGGTGAACACGGCAAAGGCTTTACCGTCGTCGCAGCCGAAGTCAGGAAGCTGGCGGAAAACAGCCGGGTAACCGCCCAGGAAATCAACAGCTTGGCTAAAAACAGCGTCAAGATTGCCGAGGACGCAGGCATCCTGCTGGAAAAAATGGTGCCTAATATTCAGAAGACCGCCGATCTAGTCGAAGAAATTACCGCGTCTTCGGAAGAGCAGGCGCAAGGCATAGGCCAGATCAGCGATGCGGTCGGCCAGTTGGATAAAGCGGCGCAACAAAACGCATCGGGTTCGGAACAGCTTGCCGCCACGGCGGAAGAGCTGAGCGGCCAAGCCATGCAGCTGCAACAGGTTATGGCGTTCTTTAAAGTGGGCGACCGTTAATCCGGTTGCCGGTTGGCTTCGTTCCCATACTCTCGAGGATATGGACGAGTTAAGGAGTACAAACCAGATTTGTGCCCCTTACTCAATCAATTATTTCACGCTCTCCTGCGTGAGAACGCATTAACGAGGTGATTTTATTTGGGAGGTATGTTTTGAGTTTTTGCTTAGAATGTAAAAAACAAAATGTTAATCGAGTCGGGTGCGTCGTGCGAGCCAAGGGATGGCGGTTTTTTTCAACCATCGGGAAAAGCGCGCGCCGGCGCACCCTACAGCAACGGGAACGTTGTTCAACTTTCACAATAGAAAAAACATTGTTTTTAACAGCGCTTCCTTAACTTAAGGGCATTAATGCTCAGCGAGTGGGAACAAGAAAAATAGCGACGTTCAAAATTCGTTTTGCAACATCAAAAAGTATTTAAATTATCCAACTTCCAAGAAAAACACCCCATGAAAATTAACTTGCCGATCACCAATGTGGAGCGCGCGCTTACAGAGACTGATTCCATTGTTACCAAGACCGACTTAGAGGGGATGATTACCTACGCAAATGAAGATTTTATTCGGATTTGCGGGTTTACTAGAGAAGAGCTGATTGGCGTCCCGCACAATATAATCCGTCATCCTGACATGCCGGTAGAAGTCTTTGCCGATTTGTGGCAGTCGATGAAATCGGGTCGTCCATGGACCGGCGTGATCAAAAATCGTTGCAAAAACGGCGACTTTTACTGGGTTCAGGCCAATGTTACGCCCTACTATGAGAATGATAAGCTGGCCGGTTATATGTCGGTACGCAGCAAACCCAGCCCAAAGCAGGTTGCAGAGGCCGCCGAGGCTTACCGGAAGTTTCGCGAAGGCAAGGCGGGCAATACCCAAATACAGCATGGAAAAATCGTCAAAAAGACATTGCGGGGAAGATTTCCGTCGCTGGAAAACATCAGCATCAAAGCCCGTTTATTGATGGTTATCGCTATCATGTCAATTTTGCTGTGCATTGTCGGCGCCCTGGGGCTTTTCGGTATGAGCAAGGACAGCGAAGGATTGCTTAACGTTCATGACCATCATATGTTGCCTTTGAACCGGATTTCCCAGATACAGAAATTGATGTTGATTAACCGGCTGAGTATTTCCTCCAGTCTGTTCAACCCGGCTCCCGAATCGATTCAGAAAAATACCGCCGAAGTCGAACGCAACATCGCCGTTATCGCCAAGATTTTGGAGGCATACCTTGAAAGCCCGCTTAATGCGAGTGAAAAAAACCAGGCGAATCAATTCAAAAATGACGAAAGTCGTTTTGTGACCGAAGGTTTGCAACCGGCTATTTCAGCATTGCGCAGTAATAACGTCGCACTTGCCAGTAAGATTATCGAGGATAAGGTCGCTCCGCTTTACGAATCGGTCAATGAGGAAGCTCAGAATTTATTGCAATTACAGATAGACGATACCAAGAATGAATTCGAGGCGAGTTTGTCTCGTTATTACAGTACCCGTGACAGCGCCGGTATCTTGATCGCTTCGGGTATTTTGCTGGCGTTGTGGCTAAGTTTCTCTTTGCTGCGTTCCATCGCCAGCCCGCTGAAGGCTACGATCAGGCATTTTGGACAAATAGCCCAGGGTAATTACAATCACCCGATTGAAATAGGCAGTATGGACGAGGTTGGCAAGGTGACGGCGGCGCTCAAGGCGATGCAGATCAAGCTCGGCTTTGATGTCGCAGAAGCCAAGCGCATTGCCGATGAGCATCTGCGCATTAAGATTGCATTGGATAACGTCAGCACCGGCGTAATGATTGCTGACAATGACCGTAACATCATTTATGTCAATAAAGCGGCAGCCGGTATGTTCGGCAAAGCCGAAGCAAGCATCCGCGAGCTGTTGCCGGATTTTTCCGTTGATAATCTGGTCGGCGCTAATATTGACGCCTTTCACAAGAATCCAACGCATCAGGCACAGTTACTCGCTAATGCCGCCGGCAGCTTAAGCCCTGTCAATATTGCTTTGGGAGAACGCTATTTGGTGGTGACCGCCAGTCCGGTAATCAACCCGCAAGGCAGGCGTATGGGGACGGTCGCGGAATGGCTGGACCGCACTGCGGAAGTCATGGTGGAAAAAGAGGTGGCCGTTATTCTGGTGGCTGCTGTGATGGGTGATTTTACCCAACGCATTGTTATGCAGGGTAAGACAGGTTTCTACCGTGAGTTGAGTGAATCGATCAACCAGTTGATGCAAACCAGCGAAAGCGGCCTTAATGAAGCGGTGCGTGTGTTCAATGCCTTGTCCCACGGAAATCTGACTGAAAAAATCATTAATCACTATTCAGGCACCTTCGGGCAACTCAAGGACGACGCCAATTCCACGGTGGACGATCTTAATGATATTCTCGGCCAAGTTAAGGAGGTCGCGGAATCGATTCATATTGCCGCAAAAGAAATCGCGCACGGCAACACATCGTTGTCTCACCGCACCGAAGTGCAGGCAACCAGCTTGGATCAAACGGCGACCAGTATGCAAAAGCTGACCTCGGCGGTACAGCAAAATACTGAAAACGCCAAGCACGCCAGTGAACTTGCCGTTAGTGCTTCAAGTACCGCGGCTAAGGGCGTTACTGTGATCGGTCAAGTTGTAAAAATGATGGAAGGCATCAATGAATCTTCGCGCAAGGTTGTCGAAATTATCTCTGTGATAGACAGCATCGCCTTTCAGACTAATATACTCGCACTCAATGCCGCAGTTGAGGCGGCCCGTGCCGGGGAGCAGGGCCGCGGCTTTGCGGTAGTGGCCGGAGAGGTGCGAAGTCTCGCGCAACGCGCTGCATCCGCCGCCGGGGAGATCAAAAACCTGATTGGCGATTCGGTTGAGAAAGTTGAGGACGGCAGTAAACTGGTTTCTCAAGCCGGAAAGACTATGGAAGACATCGTTAACTCTATCCGTGGCGTTACGGCCATCATGTCCGAGATCAGCGCGGCTTCTGTCGAGCAAACTGCGGGTATCGAGCAAGTGAATATGGCCATTTGCCAGATGGACGACGTAACCCAGCAAAATGCCGCTTTGGTTGGGCAAGCCACAGCCTCGGCGGAGTCGCTGGAAGAGCAGACGCAACAGCTGACGGTTACGGTAGCGCACTTTAAAATGGAAGGCGATGCGGATTCTTATCTTGCCGAACCGGCTGAAAACGAAACTGAAGCCGACCATGTTCCTGTGGGGCACATCGTTAAACTGGATCCGCAATCGGCAGATAGCGGCGGATGGGAAGAGTTTTAGCGTTGAGGAAGATTGGGATTGTTGTTGTAATGCCGGTCAGTACCAGAATCCGCCTAAATGCCAGCGGGGTTTTCTGATCGATTTACGATAGTGGGCGGGGATGTAAAACTTCTCGTGGATTGAATATTGCAGAGTTTGCCGGGAAGGCTTCTTTAGGCTTAACAGCTGTTTTATTCTTTCTTCGGTTTCAGGATGGGTTCTGAGGATTGATGGAATCGATGCGCCATGACCGCTGCGGCCAAACAGCATATCGAAAACCGAGGATTCGTAGAGTTTTAATTTTCTTAACGCCATTGCCAGACCTTCGGGGTCGCCTGTTAATAAAACGGCGTGGCGGTCGGCGTCAAATTCCTTCATTCGGGATAATGAAAGTTGCAGCGAACTCATAATCGTAGGCGCCATAACGAGCACGCCCAATGCAGACCAGGAAATGGTAACCAGACCCATGAAATACAGCGGTAAATTGAAAAAAATCAATAGAAAACCCGTTAAAGACAAGGCGCTGGTGACTCTGCTGATAATGTCGGCATAAGTCATTACCCGCACATCATTATGCCGGATATGACTGATTTCATGCGCCAGCACGGCAATAATCTCCCGTTCGCTCAACGAATTCAGCAGGGCGTCGCTGAGGCCGATGGCCGAGTTTTCGGACGTGCCTACGGAAAAAGCATTCATGATTTGGCTGGGCAGGTAGTAAATCGCGGGAAGCGACGGCAAATCGGCGCGGGCGGCCAGTTCCCGTATTATCTGATAAAGGCGGGGCGCATCGTTTTCCGACAGCAGCTTTCCCTTATACATGGAAAAGATAAAAGACGGCGATATGTTCGGGCTAATAACAAGTATCATCACGCCCAGAGCTGCCGCCCATAAAATACCCGTGGCCCCGGCCAAAATAAAACCCAGCAGCGACAAAATAGCGCCCATGCAAAGAAAGAGCGCCAAGGTATGAATGAAGTTTTTTAGATTGTGGCTGACCGTCATGAGGAACCTTTTGCAGCAAGCGCTTCAATATTACGTTTGGCCAGTGCATCGATCACGGCGCTTAATGAGCCTTTCTTTTGTATTTCTTCGCTAAAACTCGAACGGTAATTAGTCACCAGGCTCACACCGTCAATCATAATGTCGTAGACTTTCCATTCGCCTTTACTCAGGAACATCCGGTAATTTACATCGACAGGCTGACGGCCGGGTTGCAGAACTTCCGTTTTGACGATGACTTTTGTGGCCTCATCCGCCATTTCAACCGGCATGTAACGTATCGACCAGTCGTTATATTCCACAAACGCCCTGGAATAGGTTCTGACTATCAGCGTTTGAAATTCATGTTTAAAACGCTCTTGCTCCCCGCTTGTTGCTGTTTTCCAGTATTTTCCCAAAACTAACGGTGCGATTTTGTCGAAATCCGTATGCGGGTCAATGACGTTGTGAACATACTGCGCAACTTGAGCAAAATTCTTGGTAAAGGATTTATCCCGCAGTTTTTGCTGTAGTTGTGTCGAAACATTTTGTATGACCTGCTGCGGGGGCTGCAAATTATCGGCCATTGCTTTGGTAGCCGGCATTAGAACGAGCAGTATCGTAAAAAATAAACCGACTGCGGCATATCGTTTAGTTGTATTTCTCATAATTAATTGATGTTACACGGTTCTTATCTGTTGCAGAAAGGTGTCGCTGACGCGACGGTTATTGGGATCGGGTTCTCGCGCCCGAAAGCGAGTTACTTTCTTTTACGTCGCCTAAAGCGCGTACTGTGGGTGCTCTCGGCAATTGCTCCGTGCATTTCTGTCTCCTGCATAATCCAGAACTCGTGGGTTATGCAGCAGAAATCGACGAAAACTGCGTGTCTTTTTGCGGTAAAAAGCGCCAATCCCGGTGGATTGCGTGTCGACGACTATAAGTCTGAATGAGGGGAGTGTCAATTAGCGATAAAATGCTTGATTCATAAAGTTTCTCCGATCATTGAACAATTGAAATAAAACCCCGCTAGTATTTGCGGATTGCCTAACGTCGTTCTGGCTTACAGGGTAGAATAGGCAAAGTGTCCGCATCTTGCCGGGTGTGGATGATTTAGTTTGAACACACAGTCCGATTGGGCGATTGCAAGTTACATCGGCAATAAATCTGAACCGCAACCATTGAGTTAAGCGCATATGAAACACCACGATATGACCACTCCACCGGATTTGACATTGAGTACCGGCACTGGCCCGCAGCAACGGCGCATGCCGGTTTACGAAAACTACCTGCCGCCTTGCAATAATGCCTGTCCGGCCGGTGAAAACATCCAGGCTTGGCTGGATTTAGCTCAGGCCGGACGCTATCAGGAAGCCTGGAATAGCTTACTGGAAAATAACCCGATGCCCGCCGTGCATGGCCGCGTCTGTTACCATCCTTGCGAATCGGCCTGCAATCGGGTGGCGGTCGACGGAGCGGTCAGCATTCATGCGGTTGAACGCTTTCTTGGCGACATGGCCTTCGAACAGGGCTGGACGCCGCAGATCGTCGGCGAAAAATCCAATAAACGGGTGCTGGTGGTCGGGGCGGGACCCAGCGGCTTGTCGGCGGCTTATCATCTTGCCCGTTTGGGCCATGACGTTGAAATCAGGGACGCGCAACCGATAGCGGGCGGCATGATGCACTTCGGCATTCCGTCTTACCGCTTGCCGCGCGAAGTGTTGGCTGCCGAGGTCAAGCGTATCGAGGACATGGGCGTAAAGATCACGCTGAACCGGAAAATTGAAGATTTAAAAGCGGAAAAAGAAGCCGGGAATTTTGATGCGGTTTTTGTCGCCGTCGGAGCGCATATAGGACGCTCGATTGATATACCCTTATACCGCGAAAGCGACACTAGGGATGCGGTCACTTTCCTACACAACATCGGTTTGGGCAAACCGTCCAAGATCGGCAAACGGGTCGCCGTCTACGGCGGCGGCAATACCGCGATGGATGCGGCGCGGACCGCCAAGCGGTTGGGTGCGGAAACTATGGTCATTTACCGGCGCGACCGCAAAAACATGCCCGCGCATGATTTTGAAGCCGCCGAAGCGATCGAAGAAGGCGTGGCGTTTCACTGGCTACGCACCATCGTAGGCATTGACGGCAGCCGCATTCAGGTTGAAATCATGGCCCTGGACGACAAAGGCCGGCCGCAAGCCACCGGCGAGTTTGAAATCATCGAAGCCGATACGTTGATTTTGGCGCTGGGGCAAAATATCGATTCCGAGTTATTAAAAACCTTTCCGGAAATTGAAGCGCAAAGCGACGGCGTGGTTCCCGTTAACGACAACATGATGACCGCCGCAGCAGGCGTTTTTGCCGGAGGCGACATGGTACCCAGCTTGCGCACCGTGACCATTGCGACCGGACACGGCAAAAAAGCCGCCAGAAATATCGACGCTTACCTGCGCGGCACTCAATATCAGCATCCCGGCAAGAAGCACATCGTCCTGCATGAAGAACTCAATCTTTGGTACAGCACCGATGCCGACCAGTCGGAACAACCCACGATGTCGCCGCTAGTGCGGAATAAAAACTTCGACGAAGTGTTGGGCGGGCTGACCTTGGAGGAGGCGACTTACGAAGCCAGCCGCTGTTATTCCTGCGGCAACTGTTTCGAATGCGACGGCTGTTACGGCGCTTGCCCGGAAGGAGCCATTATCAAGCTCGGCAAAGGCCAATTCTACGACGTGAATTACAACCTTTGCACAGGCTGTACCGCCTGCACCTTGCAGTGTCCGACCGCTGCAATTCACATGATTGATAAATAGCGGACACGGATGGCACGGATTTGACGGATTAGCACTGATAAAATGGGGATATTGAAAGACAAAAGGCGAAAGGCAAAGGGCAAAGAAACCACCTTTCGCCCTTTGCCTTTTACCTTTTGCTAATTAAATCCGTCGTGCAACCTCATCCGCGTTCCATTATTGAATAGTTACAAATAAACTTTAGTTGCCAGGAAATCCACCATGACCAAACAAGTTACTATCGACGGCGGCGAAGCGGCCGCCTACGTTGCGTACAGAACCAATGAAGTCTGCGCAATTTACCCGATCACCCCGTCTTCATCGATGGCCGAGTTTTGCGACCAATGGACGACGGAACATAAAACCAATCTTTGGGGCGGCATTCCGACTATTGCCGAAATGCAAAGCGAAGGCGGCGCTGCCGGAGCTTTGCACGGCGCGTTGCAAACCGGCGCTTTAGCCACGACCTTTACCGCATCTCAAGGATTGTTATTGATGATCCCCAATATGTACAAAATTGCCGGTGAGTTGACCTCGACCGTCATCCATGTCGCCGCACGTTCGTTGGCGACGCAGGGATTGTCCATTTTCGGCGACCATCAGGACGTGATGAGCGTGCGCATGACCGGTTTTGCGCTGCTGGCTTCCTGCAATGTCCAGGAAGCCCACGATATGGCGCTGGTCGCCCAGGCCACTACCTTGAAATCGCGGATTCCGTTTTTGCATTTCTTCGACGGTTTCAGGACTTCGCACGAAATCAACAAGATCACCTTGCTCGAAGACGATCAAATCAGGGCCATGATCGACGATGTGCTGGTGTTTGCGCACCGGGATCGGGCGTTAAACCCCGACAAGCCGATGATGCGGGGAACGGCGCAAAACCCGGACACTTATTTCCAGTCCCGCGAAAGCTCGAATATCTATTACGAGCGCACTGTCGAGGTGTTCGATGAGGTGTTAAAACAGTTCGAGCAGGTCACAGGCCGAAGCTATAAAGCCTTTGAATACCACGGTTCCGCAACAGCCGAGCGCATTATCATCATGATGGGCTCCGGCGTTGAAACAGCCGTCGCCACAGCGGAAAAACTCAATCAGAAAGGCGAGAACGTCGGCGTGCTGAACGTGCGCCTTTATCGCCCATTCAGCGCCAAGAACTTTCTGGCGGCGCTGCCTGAATCGGTGCGGCACATTGCGGTATTGGACAGAACCAAAGAGCCGGGCAGTAGCGGCGAACCGCTGTACAAAGACGTTATCACCGAGTTGAGCCAGGCTTTCGCCCACGGCCAGCTTCTTACCATGCCGCGCGTGATCGGCGGCCGTTACGGCCTGTCCAGCAAGGAATTTACGCCATCGATGGTGACCAGGATTTATCAGGAACTGCAAGCCGAACAGCCGAAAAACGGTTTCACGATCGGCATCATCGACGACGTGACTTTTACCAGTCTCGCGGTCACGGAACATATGGATATAGAGTCGGACAACGTCGTGCGGGCGATGTTTTACGGACTGGGTTCCGACGGTACGGTCGGCGCCAATAAAAACAGCATCAAAATCATCGGCAGCGAACCCCAGTATTTTGCGCAAGGGTATTTTGTTTACGATTCGAAAAAAGCCGGATCGCAAACCGTATCGCATTTGCGTTTCGGCCCGGAACCCATTAAGGCGCCTTACCTGATCGAATCGGCCAACTTTATCGCCTGCCACGACTTCAACTTTATTGAAACCACGGATATGCTGGAACGCGCCAAACAGGGCGCAACTTTCCTGCTAAACAGCCCGTTCGATGCCGGGCATATTTGGGGGCAATTGCCTGCGCGCGTGCAAAAGCAATTGCTGGACAAAAATATCCAGTTTTATGTGATCGATGCGGTCAAAGTTGCGCGTCAAACCGGCATGGGCAGACGCATCAACACGGTCATGCAAACCTGTTTCTTTGCGTTGTCCGGCGTCATGCCGAAAGATGAAGCGATCAAAAAAATCAAGCAATACGCCGAGAAAACCTACGCCCGTAAAGGGCCTGAAGTCGTACAGCAGAACTTTGAGGCGATAGACCAGTCTCTGGCGCATTTGGAAAAAGTAACCCTGCCTATAACAGTCACCGCGCTTGCAGACACCGGTCTTGGAAAGTTCGCCAATGCGCCGCGCTTTGTTCAGGATGTGACCGCGCAAATGATCGCAGGCAAGGGCGACTGGATTCCGATCAGTTTCCTGCCTGTCGACGGCACTTACCCAACCGGCACCACGCAATGGGAAAAACGCAATATCGCCCAGGATATTCCTATTTGGGAGTCCAACCTGTGCATTCAATGCGGCAACTGCTCAGCCGTTTGCCCGCATGCGGCTATTCGCGCCAAGTTCTACACAAAAGACCTTTTGGAGCAAGCACCGGAAGGCTTTAAAACCGCCAATGTCACTTCGCGCGGCTTCCCTGACACCCGCTACACATTGCAGGTTTTCCCGGAAGATTGCACCGGCTGTAATTTGTGCGTAAAAGCTTGCCCGGCCGTGTCGGAACATGATGCAAGTATCAAAGCCATTAACATGACACCCAAGGCTGAACACCTTGAAGTCGAGAAAAGGTCTGTGGCTTTCTTTGAAAGTTTGCCTTACAACGACCGCGCTCGTGTCGATTTCTCAAATATTCGCGGTGTGCAATTTCTGGAGCCGCTGTTTGAGTTCTCAAGCGCTTGTTCAGGCTGCGGCGAAACCCCGTACTTGAAAATGATCAGCCAGTTGTTCGGCGACCGCATCCTGGCGGCCAATGCCACCGGTTGCTCGTCCATTTACGGCGGCAACCTGCCCACCACACCCTGGTCGAAAAATGCGGAAGGAAAAGGCCCGGCCTGGTCCAACTCGTTGTTTGAAGATAATGCGGAATTCGGCTACGGCTACAGGCTGACGACCGATCAACATGTCGCGATGGCGCATCGGCTGCTAACCGAGTTAAAAGATGAAGTGGATGCCAAGCTGGCTGGCGAAATACTCGCAGCGCCTCAAAGCGAAGAAAGCGATATTCGCAAACAGCGCGCACGGGTAGTGCAATTACGCGAGCAATTGGAAAAGCTCGGTACTCACAAGGCCGGAGAATTGTTGTCGATTATCGATCATTTCGTGCGCCGCAGCATCTGGATTATCGGCGGTGACGGCTGGGCCTATGATATAGACTACGGCGGCATCGACCAAGTGCTGGCGACCGGATCGGACGTCAACATCCTGGTTATGGATACCGAAGTTTATTCCAATACCGGCGGTCAGGCTTCCAAGTCCACGCCTATCGGTGCGGTCGCCAAGTTTGCCTCGGGCGGTAAAGTCACGGCGAAAAAAGACCTGGCGCTGCAAGCCATAGCCTACGGCAATGTGTATGTCGCCAGAATTGCGTTGGGCGCAAGTCCGCAGCAGGCGCTACAGGCCTTCCGCGAAGCCGAAGCCTACAACGGCCCTTCGCTGATTATCGCCTACAGCCCCTGCATAGCTCACGGCATCAACCTGGAAAACGGCCTGGAACAACAGGAAATGGCCGTAAAATCAGGCTACTGGCCGCTGTACCGCTACAACCCGACCTTGCGCGGACAAGCCAAAAACCCGTTTATTCTGGACTCGCTACGCCCGACTATTCCGCTGAGAGACTATGCCTACAACGAAACCCGTTACAGCAGCCTAAGGCGCAGTAATCTGGAACAAGCCGACAAGCTGATGGATTATGCGCAGAAAGTGGTTGACCAAAAATGGGCGCTGTACGAAGAAATGGCGACGCGGGATGAGCATGAGTTTTTGCCGGATACGCGTATAGCTAGGAAATTATAAGCGTAAATGAAGCCTCTTAATGATGACTGATGGCGTTTATATTATGAATTTAACAATTAGAGAATTTAAATGGATTTGAAAGAAGTCTTTGACGAAGTTTCGAGCCAAATGAAAAGTGATTTTGTAAAAGCACAAAAATCACTTACCCATTCCGGTTTAAAAGGCGACGCAAATGAAGAGGTTGTAAAAAAATTTCTAAGACAATATTTGCCGAAGTCTTTGGATATTACTACGGGGATGTTAGTTGATTCAGAAGGTAATCAATCAAAACAGCTTGATATTATAATTTGTGATTCAACTAAAACACCTATTTTTTATCAATCCGGTGAAACAAGGGTAATTCCAATAGAATGTGCTTATGCAGTAATTGAGGTAAAAGCTTTTTTAGATAAAACAGAGTTAGAAAAGTCGTACAAAAATATGCAGAGCGTTAAAGCCCTTAATAAAAAAGCATATTTTGAGGATAAAGGAGTAATTGTAAGTACCAAAACTTTGTATGGAAAAGAATGGGATTATTGGCCTATTCAACATTTTGTTTTTGCATTTGATTCTCCTAGTCTTGATTCTGTTCTGAGTAATTTAAATGCATACCAAAACCATAATGAACCTCACAAAAGAATAGATTCAATCTGTATTTTAGAAAAAGGAGTTATTATGAATCAGTCTCAAGATGGAATGTTCTCTGCATTGCCAGATTCAGGATCTAAGGTAGTTGCAAGAGGTACATCAAAACCTTTATTGTTTTTTTATACTCTAATAAGTATTTTTTTAAACCAAGCGAGTATGAAGTATTTCAATTTAATGCCATATATTAAAGAAATGAAATTTTAAAAGCGCTGTCTCATTCCCACGCGCCGCGTGGGAATGCAGTCTAGGCGCGCTGCGCCACGAGGATTAAATATTATGGGCCGTAGTCGCTATCGAATCTGCCATGAAAAAGCGCCGCATTTTTTAACATGACGGTATTGAACTGGATACTGCTATTCACTCGTCCGCAAACCGCAGTTCTGTATGTTTGCACTGGTTCCCAAGCTCCAGCTTGGGAACCCAGATGAGGAAGCTCTAGCTTCGCGAGACTGGAAGCTGGAGCTTCCCACACCGAATTCCCAAGCTGGAGCTTGGGAACTAGCCCTCACCTTAATGGCAGTGATGTAACGCTGATCGGGTGGAGATGTCTCGTTCCCACGCGCCGCGTGGGAATGCAGTCTAGGCGCGCTGCGCCACGAGGATTAAATATTATGGTCCGTAGCCGCTACCGAATCTGCCATGAAAAAGCGCCGCATTTTTTAACCTGACGGTATTGAACTGGATACTGCTATTCACTCGTCCGCAAACCACAGTCCTGTATGTTGGGCGGAAAGCAATAAAGCCCAACATTTCCAACGGGAACCATCTCCCAACAACATTAACAATGTGTCGCTAGCGCGACGCTTGATTTAATCGGGTTCTCGCACCCGAGGGCGAGATACTTTCTTTTGCTTCGCCAAAAGAAAGTATCCAAAGAAAAGGCGACCCGGTTGCCGCTTTGATCCTGCGTTCCTCGCTTTCGACGGGGGTTGCCAGAAGGGCCATCCTTGGCCCTCTGGCAACGTGCGGCATCCCTGCCGCACCCCTAACGGGCTGTTCCCGCCGAAAGCTCCGGTACTCGGCGCGGCATACGGGATTAAATTCGTACTACCGGCACATTTTCTTCGCTCTCACACAGCGATTATTCAGCTGGAGTTTGGGAACTAACTAGCCGAAAAGGCGCGCGATGCGCCCTCACCGCTGCATTCTCACGTGGCATGTGGAAACGAGGTAAAATCCTGTTGAAGATTAAACAAAATCAAAATTTAAAACACCGTTACGTTAACCGGGGGAGATCGACATGAACGACAAGCAACGCGTCGCCGAACACGCCGCTCAATTAGTCAAACACGGCATGCTGATCGGCTTGGGTACCGGCTCGACCGCCAACTATTTTATCGAAGCCGTCGCCCGCCGTTGTCGTAAATCAATGGGGTCAGACTCGATTGATTTTTGATTAAAAAACCTCTAACGTTGTAAGATGGATTCGCCGCAGGCAATTCACCATAGCTACGCCGGGCTGACATTGGCGTTGTACGACGATTGACGGTTTGTTACGCGAAACCATCCTACATGCCTAACTGGTTCTGTTGACGTTTTACTAATCCGGTAGAATCGATCATTTTGAGTAGAATGAACCGGATAAATTTAAGTGATGAAGAATGGCTGCGAATATTGGCAAACTTAAAGAAATTGACAGGCATTCATGTCGGGCAGCTAGGCACGTGCAGACAATTTATTAGTGCGTGCTTGTGGATATTACGTTCGGGATCGCAGTGGCGGGTTTTGCCGCCAACGCATGGTAAGTGGAATAGCGTATTCAAGCGTTTTTCACGCTGGTGTGCCAATGGCGTCTGGGAAAAGCTCTTCGGCCATTTTTCTGAAGCCTCGGATTTACAGGATGTTTCTATGGACGGATCGGTGGTTAGGTCGCATGCCAGCGCGGCTGGGGGCAAACAGCTCTGCCGATAATGAGGCTGGGTCGTTCCAAAGATGGTTTTAGCTGTAAGATCCACGCGCTCTGCGATGCTTTAGGCATGCCGATTAAGTATATCCTGACAGGCGGCCAGGAAGCTGAATGCAAGCAAGCGATACTCTTGCTTGAAAACGTTAAAGCCTCTGCCGGTTTAGCGGATAAGGCTTACGACATAAACATTAAACATTGCGCGATTAAAGGCGTTTCATGAAGCCGGGCGAGAGCGTTAGATCGTCAAAACGTCTACGCCTTATCGTCAAACAGCTTTTTTCCGGTCAGTTGATGAGGATGCGCCGGTTGCGGTTTTTGAGCTCCGTCTAGCGCGTCCATGTGCCCCGTTTTTAATCCCGATTCTTCAAGCTGGTTTTTCAAATAATCAAGGTTGTGTTTGATGAGCTCAGTCGTTTGAATGGCCGGGCTCTTAAAGAAGGTATTGATAATATCGTTTTGGTAGGAAACCAGGCAATGAATCGTACCCAATCCCGGTGGTGTAATCGTGATGTTGACCGACCAGTCGTGGCTGCCGGATTGTTGGTTGTTTTCCTTGTCCCGCTGCACTTCAATCCTGACCGATTCCGCCTGTTGCCTGTCAATAAAAGGAATGTCGATAATCCATAGCTGCTTTGGGTTGTCGTCCTTGGGCAGGGAGGTCAATTGGTCCAGCACTATCTTGGCGACGGTGTTTTCGGTTTTATGTTGCAGGTTTTTGAGCAGGTCAAGATCGACTTGATTTGATGGCTGCTCGCCTTGATGCACAATTTCCTGCTTTAAGGCTTGGATAAATTTAAGCAAGTTGCCTTTGAAATCATCGGTAATGAGTCCGGCAGTGCTTTTCGGCGTCTCTATCGGGGGGCTTGCCGGGTTTGTCTTTAACGGCGCTGATTCGGCTTCGGTAATAGGCTTTGAAGCAGGAACTCCAGGGCTGTTAAGCAAGGGCTCTTTTTGCGTCAGGTTCTGCAATATTTCCGCAGCGATACGTTGCAGCGACTGGGGGACGCTGGCATTTTTTATCAGTTGGGGCAGCTCTTTAAGTAATTCGGCCTGAGTCATTGAGGACGGCAACTTGGCTTCAAGAAACACCCCTGAATTGACTATCGATTGCTTGAGGCCCTGACTGGTGATCAGCTGTTCTTTAGGCGGCAGGTTCTGGATTATTTTTGCGGCAATATCCTTCAGAGCTTGAGGCACGCTGTCGTTTTTCATCAGTTGCGGCAAATCTTTTATCAACTGATTTAACATGATCGGTGAAGCTTCATGCCGCGGCAGAAACTGTTTTACAAATTCGGTTATTTTGGCTTCGGGAATGTTGGTTGAGGCTGGGATAACCTTGAATTCAGGCGTGGGTCCTGTTTTAACGATTTCCAGATTAAGGCTTTGTCCTGGTTTTAGATCCGGCGGCGCATTGGTCAATTGCGCTCGATCAATAGTGATAAGGCCGGTTTGTTTGTTGCCTGCATCCGCAGTCGATGAAACCTGCAATTGGATTTTATTTCCGGCGATACTGATTATTTTCGCGTCCAGCGGCTGTGTCGGCAGGAATGAGGCGGGAACGCCGCCTTGTTTTTCATCGGCAACCGGCCTGCCGATTGCGGCGCTTCCGGCATTAGCGACAGTCGTCCGCGCCGCGCTTGCGGTATTTCCGCCATCATTCGCAGTCGGCCGCATCGGTTCCTTACCGATTGCAGCACTTCCACCATCCCTGGCGTTCGGCTGCATCGGTTCCTTACCGATTGCAGCACTTCCACCATCCCTGGCGTTCGGTCGCATCGGTTCCCTACCGCTTGCGACACTTCCACCATCCCTGGCGGTCGCAATTAACCTCAAGCGCAATTCGGCGGCTTGGGTTTTTAGTTCGGGTAATGAATCGAGCACTTTAAATTCTACGACAGGGGCGACCTGGGTAACCTGGATTTTTAAATCCTGCCCGGGTTTTGGCGTAATCGGCTGGTTGCTTTGCACGGTGACATTCTTGTCGCCGAGGCTCAGGGTAATGGCGTTTTTTGCCGCTTGTATGTCCGCGCCGATTACTTTTACGTCCAGCTGCTGCCCAACCTTCAGGTTTAACGGGTTTTCCGCCAACCTGCTGGAAGCTAACAGGCTTTGGGTGTTGATCGGCGAGTTAATGTCCATTGCAGGATAGATTCGATTTCATTTTTGGCGGTATCCACTCTATTCATGCCGTCATTCGCATTTAAATGGGCAGGTCGTTTATTTATCGATATTGGCCGATTATTGTCATTGCGAAACTAATTGTCGGCATGGATCTACATATCTTTAAAATCGCCGGGAAATTTTCGCCGGCGAATAATTTGCAATTTCTTTACGGCAGCTGCAAATGCAGGATCGGGATAAGTCATTATGGGTTCGATGCCGAAGTCTGTTTTAACCAAACTTACGGGGCGGTATTGCTGAGCTTGTTATTGGTTTTGCCCACGTTGCGTTTCTTTAATATTCAAACAAGCCCGCAAAGTTTAGTTTAAAATCTACCGTTTAGTCGAACCGTATTGCATCTATCTTAGCGATGAAAACAACGCCATCTGAAGTTTTAACAACCTTATCCACCATCCGCGATTATATCCGCTGGGCCGCCAGCCGGTTTACCGAGGCCGGGGTGTGTTTCGGCCACGGCACTGAAACCGCGCTGGATGAAGCGGCGGCGCTGGTTTTACATACCGTCCGCCAACCCTATAACTTGGCCGACGCCTATCTGCAAAGCGTTTTAACGCTGACTGAGCGCCAGGCTGTGATCGATATGGTCGACAGACGTATCAACGAGCGCATACCGGCCGCCTATCTGACGCATGAAGCCATTTTTGCAGGCCTGTCGTTTTATGTCGACCAGCGGGTGCTGGTGCCGAGATCGCCTATCGCCGAATTGATCGAACAGCGTTTTGCGCCTTGGGTCGATGAAGAACAGGTCGAACGTATCCTGGATTTATGTACCGGCAGCGCCTGCATCGCGATAGCCTGCGCTTATGCCTTTCCCGCCGCCGACGTCGATGCGGTGGATTTATCGGCGGATGCGCTGGCGGTCGCAAAAATCAATGTCGCCAAGCATGATCTGGATGATGCGGTAAGCCTTTACCAGTCGGACTTGTTTAAAGAACTGCCCGATGTCCGCTATGACATCATCGTCAGCAATCCGCCTTATGTGAGCCATGAAGAATGGGAACAATTGCCCGCAGAGTTTCGCGCCGAGCCCGATATGGGGTTTAAGGGCGGACACACCGGACTGGATATTGTTTTGCGCATCCTGGCCGATGCCGACCGTTATTTGGCGGAGCAGGGGATTTTGATTGTGGAAGTGGGCAGCAGCGCCGAAACATTGCAGAACGCCTTCCCCGATGTGCCTTTTTACTGGCTGGACTTTGAACGCGGCGGCGACGGCGTGTTTTTGCTGACGGCCGAGCAGGTCAGTCAATATAACGAATTATTTTTAGCGGCTTTATAACTATGTCTGGAAACACAATAGGAAAATTATTCACCGTCACCTCGTTCGGCGAAAGCCACGGTCCCGCGATAGGCTGTATCGTCGATGGCTGCCCTCCGGGCATGGCCTTGACCGAAGCCGATTTGCAGGAAGACCTGGATCGCAGGAAACCCGGCACCTCACGTCACACCACCCAACGCCGCGAAGCCGATGAAGTCAGGATTTTGTCCGGCGTGTTTGAAGGCAAAACCACCGGCACGCCTATCGGATTGCTGATTGAAAACACCGATCAGCGCTCCAAAGATTATTCGAAAATCGCCGATACCTTCAGGCCCGGCCATGCCGACTACAGCTACCAGCACAAATACGGAATCAGGGATTACCGGGGCGGCGGACGCTCGTCGGCTCGCGAAACCGCCATGCGGGTTGCGGCGGGCGGCATCGCCAAAAAATACCTGAAGGAAGAGGCCGGTATAGAAATACGCGGTTATCTGTCGCAGTTGGGGCCGATAAAAATCGAAAAAGTCGATTGGTCTATTATCGACAGCAATCCGTTTTTCTGCCCCGATGCGGATAAAGTCGCGGACATGGAAGCCTATATGGATGCGTTGCGCAAAGAAGGCGAGTCCATCGGCGCAAGAATTGAAGTCTTGGCAACCAACGTGCCGCCGGGTTTGGGCGAGCCTATTTTCGACCGGCTCGATGCGGATTTAGCCCATGCCTTGATGAGCATCAATGCGGTCAAAGGCGTGGAAATCGGTGACGGTTTTGCCTGCATCGACAGCAAAGGCACCCAGTTTCGCGATGAAATCACCCCGGACGGCTTTTTAAGCAATCATGCCGGCGGCATTTTGGGCGGCATTTCCAGCGGCCAGAATGTAACTGCCAGTATCGCTTTGAAGCCGACCTCCAGCTTGCGGCTGCCGGGCAGAAGCATCAACCTGCAAGGCGAGGCGATTGAAGTGGTTACCGAAGGCCGCCACGATCCTTGCGTCGGCATACGGGCAACGCCGATTGCCGAGGCGATGATGGCGATAGTGATTATGGATCATCTGTTGCGGCATCGGGCGCAAAACTTGAACGTTCAATCGGGACTGCCTGTTTTAAGATAAGAGACAGTTACCCTCATTTCCACGGGCGACGTTACTACTATTTAGTAAAGGATTAAACTGGTTAAGCTGGTTCCCAAGCTCCAGCTTGGGAACCCAGATCGCGAAGCTCTAGCTTCGCGAGTCGGGAAGCTAGAGCTTCCTGCACTGAATTCCCAAGCTCCAGCTTGGGAACTAGCGCTTACTAAAATCCAACTTAATGGCACTGACGCGTGCGTGGGATCGACTGAAGATGAGCAATTCAATGTCAATTCCATACTGGCGCCTGTCAGGCTTTTACTTCTTTTATTTCGCCACGGTAGGGACTTTTCTCCCTTACTGGAGCCTCTATTTAAAAGAAAGCGGCTTTAATCCGGTTCAAATCGGCGAACTCTTTGCGTTGCTGGGCGGCACAAGAATTATCGCTCCGATGCTATGCGGCTGGATTGCCGATCATACCGGCCAAAATTTACGCATTATCCGCATAAGCTCTTTTTTAACCGCTTTACTGTTCGCCGGTTTTTTGATTATTGACGGTTATTCCTGGTTCGCCTGGGTAACGGTCGCCTTCGGCATTTTTTGGAACTCCACGTTGCCGCAATTCGAGGCGGTAACCTTATACCATTTAAAAGACCAAGCGCATCGCTACAGCCGGATAAGGCTGTGGGGATCTATCGGTTTTATTGTTTCGGTGCTGGGCGTAGGCCGGTTATTGGATGTCCTGCCGTCCGACATAATCCCGGCAGCGGTTACTTCATGGATGGCGATGATCTGGCTGGTCAGCTTGATGACGCCGCCGGCTCAGGCGACCCATCACGAGACTGCCGCTATCGGCATCCTGCAAATCATAAAAAGACCGGAAGTGTTGGCGTTTCTGCTGGCGAGTATGTTGTTACAGTTCGCCCATGCGCCGTATTACGTTTTTTATTCGATTTACCTGAAACACTACCAGTACTCGGCAAGCCTGACCGGATTTCTTTGGGCGCTGGGTGTTTTTGCCGAGATTGTTTTATTTATTTACATGCGCCGGGTGTTGAAGCGGTTTTCCCTGCGGGCGATTTTATTGGCCAGCAGCCTGCTGTCGATAATGCGCTGGTTGATAATTGGCTGGTGCATCGATTATTTTTGGTTGTTGATTTTTGCCCAGCTATTGCACGCGGCAACCTTTGCCGGTGTTCATGTCGCCGCTATTCATTTGGTTCATCAGTATTTTGGCGACCGGCATCAGGGTAAAGGCCAAGCGCTCTACGCCAGTTTGGGGTTTGGTCTGGGCGGGATGCTGGGCAGTTACTACAGCGGCTATTATTGGGATTCGTTGGGGGCTCAGTCCGTCTATTCAATGGCGGCGGTTTTTTGTAGCATTGCTTTTGTGATCGTCTATATCTGGGTTGGGAGGGAAAGTTCTCAAGATAAGACGGTCTTGGGTTAAAATAGCGCCGGGTTAGTTCAACCCGACTTGTAATTTTTTGGGAAATAATGTGTTTGAAATCATAAAAAGCGGCGGCTGGATGATGCTGCCGATCGTACTGTGTTCCATTGGCGCCATGGGTATTATCGCGGAACGTTTTTGGTCTTTGCGTAGAAAGAAAATTATACCGCCCGAGCTGGTTGCGCAGGTATGGCGATTGTCGCGCGAAAAAAAGCTGGATGACGCCACTTTGCGGCAATTGAGAAACAGCTCTCCGCTCGGCTGTATTTTGGCCGCAGGCCTCGCCAACAGCCATCACGGCAGGAAATTCATGAAGGAATGCATTGAAGAAACCGGTCGCAGGGTTGTGCATGACCTGGAGCGTTTCCTCAATACCTTGGGTACTATCGCAGCCGTCAGCCCTTTGCTGGGTTTGTTAGGCACCGTATTCGGCATGATCGATATTTTTGCCTCGCTGTTGCAGCATGGCGCCGGCAATCCCGCCGTTTTGGCTGGCGGCATCTCGGTGGCGTTGATTACGACCGCGTCGGGATTGACCGTGGCCATCCCCAGTCTGGTTTTTCATCGCTATTTTGAAAGGCTGGTCGACGAATATGTCGTCACCATGGAAGAGGAAGCGTTAAAACTGGTCGATATGTTGCACGAAGACCGGACGTCCTGATGAAGTTCCAGCGTAAAAAAAGGGAGAATGTCGATATTACGTTGATCTCAATGATCGACGTGCTGTTTGTGCTGTTGCTGTTCTTCATGGTCTCTACAACCTTTAGCCAACATACGGAAGTCAATATCAAGCTTCCCGAGGCGGAAGGATCTGCGGCTGAGGAACATCCCAAAACAGTTTCCCTGATGATCGATGCAAACGGTATTTACTCGTTGGTCGGTGATGACGGGCTGGCTCATCAATTAGCCGATCAAACCAGGACCGGCTTAAAACAGGAGCTGGGCGAACTTGCAGTCAATTCAAAGGATGTCCCTTTTATCATCAACGCAGACGACAAAACGCCTAACAAGGCGGTCATGACGGCGCTGGATATTGCCGGTCAGGTCGGATTCAGCCGTATCACTTTTGCCACCCTGCATCCGGCCGAATAACCATGAAAAAAACCTTATCCCGATGGCTGGTGGACATCTGGTACAAAGACCCGTTTATCGGCGTGTGGCTTATGCCGCTGGGTTTTGTATTCAGCGATTTCGTTAAATTCAGGAAGTTTTTGTACCGTATCGGCGTGTTAAAAAAACACAGCCTTCCGGTTCCGGTTATCGTGATAGGCAACATTACCGTCGGCGGCACCGGCAAAACGCCGTTGATTATCTGGCTGGCCGAGTTGCTTAAAAGCCAGGGTTTTAAGCCCGGCATTATCAGCCGAGGCTACGGCGGGCAGGCTGAAGTCTGGCCCCAGTGGGTCGATGCAAACAGCACGGCGGAACAGGTCGGAGACGAGGCTTTGCTGATCGCCAAGCAAACCGCCTGCCCGATGGCCGTCAGTCCGCTGCGGGCGGATGCAGGGAAACTGCTGCTTGAAAAATCGGACTGCAATGTCATTTTATCCGACGACGGCCTGCAACATTACGCGCTGAACAGGGATATTGAGATCGCCGTGATTGACGGGGAAAGGCGTTTCGGCAACGGCTATTGCCTGCCGGCCGGGCCGTTACGTGAACCGATAGAAAGATTGCAAAGCGTCGATTTTAGAGTCGTGAATGGAGAGAAAGCGGAAGACAACGAGTTTTCGATGCAAATCACCGGCAATACGGCCGTCAACCTCGCTACCGGGCACCAAAAACCGTTGCAGGAATTTAACGTTACCGGTTGCCATGCCTTGGCGGGCATCGGCAACCCCGACCGGTTCTTCAAGCTGCTGGAGTCAGCAGGTTTGACCTGTAAAACCCACAGCTTCCCGGATCATTATAAATTCCAGGTTAGCGACATCTTGTTTTCAGATTCGGAGCCGGTATTGATGACCGAGAAGGACGCGGTAAAGTGCATGGCGTTCGCAGGCGACCGGCATTGGTTTGTCCCGGTAAAAGCCGTTCCTGAAATGGGTCTTGCCGAGCAGTTATTAGGGCTGCTACGAGAAAAGATCAAACCTGACCATGTAAAATAAATTACTCTGAAAAATACAAGGTGGTTCTATGATTACACTAGACCAACAGCTTGAGCATCAGCTTGAGCATATCGCAGTAGAACAGGGTATAAGCGTCTCTCAGCTGATCGAAGACTTTATCCTTGACTACCAATCAGAAAGGGAAGCAGTTGCTCGCGCCGAACAATCTTATGCTGAATACAAGCGTACAGGTCAAACCGTGTCTTTAGATCAACTAATAAAAGACAATGACTTGGAAGATTGAATTTACTGTTCAAGCTGCAAGACAGTTTAACAAGTTGGTTAAACGGTACAGCAAAGAATCAGCACCTTCCTTACTTCCCGCTTGGCTAAATTGGATGATCCAAGGCGACTGGGAAAACGACTACAAGGTCCGTTGTCCGAATTCTGGTCATACAGAGTCGGCGATTACCGCTTATTGGCAGTATTTGAAGGTGATCGTTTTATAATCGTTCTTAACGACATTGCTCATCGAAAGCATATTTACAAATAGCTTTAAGCCACCTGTCAAAATGTTCGGAATGGAGTTGTAAACTCTGCATAAACAGAGCTGTAGACTGGGTAGAGCACCAAAAGTAGGCGCTTTATGCGACGCGAAACCTAGATTTATGACCGTCGATGCTGGGTTTCACTGTATTCAACCCAGCCTATTGAACTAATCTAGTTGAAACGGTTTTTTCATGTGGGCCGCAATGAAAGGTGTTATCCGTTCCATCATAAGGTCGATAAATTCTTGGTGTTTTTCTGGAGGCAAGCTTTCATTAGGGTGAATTCCCAATCTCTCAAAAGCAAACTGTGCCGCTTCTGTCACCAGACTGCTTCTTTCTCGGACGTAAGGAAGCCCAACGGAATGGCGCCGAAAAGTGTTGGGCTTCGTACCTCAGCCCAACCTACGCACTACGCACTGTTGCGGATTTACTATTTGCACAATTATCCATACTAAATCCTTTGCCATATAATTTGTGACTCGCTCTGTTAATGATGTTAGGAATTGGGTCTAGTTGTATTCGCTTAACTGCACTCCACGACTGAAATACACCAAATTTTGAACTTTTATTTAACAACTTAATTAATAGTAATGCGCGTCTGGCAATATATTTTTGCTGCTTAGTTTCTTTTAATTTATTGTAATTTTGCAAAACTTTTATCAGAATTTCCGTTTGTAAGCTTAACAATGATAAATGACGATGATAACGACCAAGTTTATTAATATTACTTGCCGCTCTTTTCGTAAAATGTTCTGGAAACCAGATAAGCCGACTATTTTTTGTTCCGATTATCAAGTTTTTAACAGCTTGTTTTTGATGACTTATTTCTTTATCATCAATACAAAAGTTATCAGCTACTTGATTAACTTTCCAGTCCCTATCAAAGCCACATAATCCGTTAACTAAATACCTAAAAGTATCTGTATCTTTATATTTGTGTAGATTTTGGCAGTGTTCATTCTGTGTTTCTTTCGCCTCAATAATGGTAGTTATGGTAAACGGATCATGTGGTAAGCAAATATTATTTAATGTTGGAGCAAAAGACAAAGACGAAAAAAGTTTTTGGTAGAGATGATTCGCTTGTTGTTGTGCTAATTCTTGGAGCGTGCTTGCATCTGATTGACCGTCTTCATAAGTAATATCATGCTTGCCATGTCGTGCGTCAACTGCGTTATTTATGGTTTCTTCCAAAGACGAGTTGGGTTTTATAAAAACCGTTGCAATTATTCCTATTCCAAAAGGATAACAAAAATTATCAAGTCTTATATCTGTTTTGGTTGATTCGGTTTTTATTTTAGGCGCTTTATCTTTTAACGGTAGTAAATGAGTCCATCCCCTATGATATGAACTACCATAATAACTTTTATCCGATAGCACTGAGTAATAATCATTTTCTGAAATATCATCAAGTTGGAGTTCAAGATAGTGTTTCCAGAAAAAAGATCGGTTAAGGTAATGCTGCCATGAATCATTTCCATCATCGTTCCACGGCAATAACCATTCACTTGACTGTCTGTTAAATAGCTGTTTAAAAATATCTCTTTGTATATAACTTTTACCCAACACATTTTTCTCCATCTTCCCTAATAAACTAACCGTCCATATACAGGAAAAGCGCAATTGTTGAATCTTCATTTAGTGTATTCCTCGGCTTTAAGTTTCATTTATTTTATGTTAGAATGCTTTTCCTTTACAGGAAAGCTACAACGAGAATCACCTAGAGCTGTAGCTGCTCAACAGGCTTTCTCGCCGAATAAAGTAACTACGTTAATTCAGTAGTTCGCCCTTACGCATATGCAATAACGGGTTTTGACTTTTAAGAGAGAAGGTAAATGAAAATTTACCTTCTCGACTTAAACAAAAATATGGTGAACTTGTTGTTCCTCTGAATATTCGCTATTGTCAACCGTTTTTTTGAAAGGCACTCTATCTCCATACCAAGTAATTACTGCTTCTTGATCAAATTTTTTGACGTCTTCTAATAGAGCATAAATGTCTTTATAACTGGCTAAATCATTCATTTTATCTTCCAGCGCATAACGTTCTGGAGCGTCTTTATTCCAACTAATATGTACAGTAGGAATGAACCAGCTTTCATCGCTATCTTCAATAGCAAATCTAAAGCGATTCATAGCCTTTTTATCTCTGTCCTCTAAGCAGTTATACCAAAGAGGGGGGAATCTTAGATTTTCGATTTTTGAAAGTTTTTCAAAAACAGCTAAGGGGGCATCTTCACTAATATCAATCTTTGATAAAACAGATTGTGAATTATCGGAACATATTTTTTTTATGAAATTTATTAGAGTTTTATGCTGTTCCGCCCTATTATTATTAGGTTTAGCAATCAATGAATGATCAGCGCCTGAAATCTTTACATAATCAGGGAAATAAATGTTTGCAGAAGAACGTTCAACAATCTGTGTTGAGATAAGAAAATTTATTATTTTATTTTGCGTTAGTGTGTCTTCTACTAACTCTTTACCATCTATCTCAGACTCATGCCTAAGTTTCCAGGAAAGAAATCCATCGTGTATAGTAGATAACTGCTGGTTTTTAATAAAATATAAAGTTTCAGCTTGCTGATTTCCAAATAGTTTGATGAGAGGATATAACAAATTGGCATATCTTGAACCTAATGAAGGAGAAGCAACCAAAAAAAGACCAATTTTAATTTTTCGATTTATTAATTCTTGTTCAGATTCAATAATCAATTGTCTAACAACAACTCCTCCCATACTGTGGCAAACGAAGATAACATTTTGATTAGTGTTTATACCGTCCATATCGAAACGATTTTTTAGGCTCTTAACAATATCCTCTAGATCAAAAGTGCCACTATCAACGCCTGATTTATAGTTAAAAACATAAATACCTATAGAATTTAACTCCGGTTCGTCTTTAAGTAATTTTGGCCAATATGTACCGTTGGAGTTTTTCCAACATTTTATTGAATTGGATAGAATTCCATGCACAAAAACAACTGACGTATTCCCATATGGTTTACGTATCCACTTACTTTCTGGCTTACTTCTCTGCTTGCGAAGCTTCTTACATTCTAGGTTACGTTTACACCGATTCCACATACTTTTCTTTTGCCTTATTTTTTCAGTATTCAACCATAGATTTTAGTTTTTCAGTTTATATTTTATAGAAGTTAAGTATGTTTGGGTTGTAAGCTGGAACCCTCGTCGCTTTTATGTTTTTCGGGTTTATCATGTTTGTTTAAAATTTTTACTCTAAAGTGGACCCTATTGTCCAGACAAAAAATACCTTAATTTAAGATAGAGCCCTGTTCACACTCCAGCTGAATGGCGCTGTCCCAGTTTTGCGGCACGAGGTCTGATGTTTCAATTCAAATTCACAGCATTGGTATGATAAAAAATGGTGGCCACATTCCGTTCCTACACAGCTGTTAAGGCCGGTCGGTTTTAACTAAAAAATCAACGCACTCGGAGGGGTTCAGGTTATTTCACTCTCTCAATATGAATCATAGTCGCCCGTAAAGAAGCCAGCACATCGATAAACAAACAAACCATTGAGCTGAAAATAAACAACACGCTGAGCACGACAAATACAACCAAGACTTCAGTGCTGATTTGATCGGTAAACCGCGAAGAGATTGAGCCCAGCATAAACACGCCGCTGCTTATCGCGCTGCATAACAGCAGGGCGAAACTCCACTTGAGCACTTGACACCGGTACACCATCGAGTTGAGTTCTTTCTCCAGTTTTTCCGCGGTTGAACTGGTTTTCAGCTCCTCGTAGATGTCTCTGAGTCGGCCGATGGCATGGGTGTAACGGGCGTTCAAGGTCAATACAAAGATGCCGATGCTGGAAAACAAAACCAGGGAGCTGGTTACCAGTTCGACAATGCCATCCAACCTCGACAGCATTAACCCTCCTGGCCGTCAATTCTGGCACTGGTTAATATCGGTCCGTAAACAAAGACGAATAAGGAGAAGGCCGCCAGCCAGGAAAGCGTCGAGATATAGATTAAAGTTTCGTACCATCCCGGCATCGCTATCGGCAATAAAACCCGGAATAATGCGGCGACATTGATCAATACAAACGCGACGGCTATCGCATTGGAAGCTTTCATCGCACGGCCGGTATGGCCTAGCGATACCCGCGCCATCATGCCCAGCGT
This sequence comes from Methylobacter sp. Wu8, assembly GCF_036440755.1. Taxonomy (NCBI): domain Bacteria; kingdom Pseudomonadati; phylum Pseudomonadota; class Gammaproteobacteria; order Methylococcales; family Methylococcaceae; genus Methylobacter; species Methylobacter sp. Wu8. The sequence continues at coordinate 59,133 of NZ_JAZGVT010000070.1, forward strand.
TAATACGCCGATACCGCCCAGCGTAAAAGCATGCAACGCCAACGACGGCGACACCAACGAATAAGCCGATAACACGGTCAACAAAAAGCCGAGGATCACCCAGCCGTAACCGGCATAAAGCACCCATAACAGCGGTACATAGATGACGCGTTGCACATACCAGCCGGACAGCCTGGCGATATTAACGATAACGGCGGCAACTGCCGCCAAGGCCAGCAAGGTTCCTGAAATACCGAACAGTTGCAGGGCGAATACGATAACGGCTGAAGCTACCGATACGTTATCCAGCAACGGGTTTCTGATAATCAGCGTTCCCGGTATGCCGCGCTCGGTAAAGAATGGAAACACCCGCCCGGCAATGATCAAAATTAAAATAATAATAGTCGCAACCGCCAGCTGGATGCCGGTTGCAGCGGAGTTAGGCCGCAAGCCCAGCATTTCAAGGTGGATCATGCCGTTACTTAGCGCCAACAGCAGCAACAGCCCGATGAAGAACAGATTGCGGTACTGCTTTGCCTCAATGATCGGTTTGCTGACTTGATAAGCCAAGACGGGCAGAAATGAAAAATCCACCAGCGCAATCAAGGCGTCAGGCAACAGGCCCGTATAAAACGGCAGGATGCGCCCGTAAAGCCATAACAGGCACAAGTTTGCCAACGGGTCGCCGGTCAAAGTCTGTTTGCCGGTCCAGTTTTTGACTGCGGTCAATAAAAATCCTGCGATGACGGCAACCGCGTAACCCAGCAGCATTTCGTGCGCATGCCAGTAGTTGTTGGAGAAATAATGTTCCGATGTTAACGTGCCGTTGAATATGGCGTTCCAGAAGACAATCAGAATCAGCGCCGCAAGGCCTGCCAAGGCGAAAAAGGCTCTAAATCCCAGCGCAAAAAGCGGATAATCAAAAATAGGTTGTGATTTCATGGTGTGTTTTCCAGCGGCTCTGCTCAGTGTTCGAGAATTTGTCTAATTATACTCATTTCTCTGTTGAAAGAGCCTTTTGTGTTTCCAAGATGATTTTTTTTACTTTACTCAACACTTGCTGTTGTTGCTCTGAAGGCAGTTTGGCGAAGTCCTGTTCAAATTCGTCCAGGGTATAGGCCGGGGCGCTTGATAAGGCAAGGCCGCAATCGGCAACGACCCGATTAACAGGTTCGGCGGCATTTTCCAAGGGTATGGCGGCGGACAGAACCTTGCGGATCATGGTGTTGACGCGAATAAAAACCGATTGTCCGGTCAGCAAGTCGTCGATGATGCGTTTGGCATGCTCTTCCGTATAGCCTCTGCGTTTCGAGTCCTTGAAGGTTTTCATCTGTAGTTTAACGGGGGGATTTTTGTCGATTTGGTATTCAAAATCAAAAGCGCTGCCTTGCGAGGCGATCAAGCTGTCGGCATTAATGACCACTTGCAGGGCATTGTCCTTGCAGATGATTTCCAGTCTGATGTTGTCATAAAGACCGCGGGGCGGCAGCGGCGACAGCGCAAAGCTATAGTTTCGATTGGTCAATCGGTCGCTTTCCTGGTGATAGCTCCAGGTATCGGCGGCAATGACAGTAAAGGGACAAAGAAACAGCAGCGCCAGAAGGAGTCGCCGGGCGGCTTTGTTAAATAACGCGGTCGACGGAATGGAGTAGGGTAATGCAAAAATATAGCGGCGTGTCATTTTGGATGTCCCCGTATCTAACGGTTATAAAAGTTAAAGCTTATTCGATCAATTTGAAAAAGCTTTTTGGGGCGCCGCATATCGGGCAATCCCAGCTATCGGGAATGTCCGCCCAACGGGTTCCCGGTGCAATGCCGCTATCCGGGTCGCCTTTTTCTTCATCGTAGATGTGTTCACATTCCAAGCAGTGGTATTTTTTAAAGTCCGACATGTTTCACCTCGTTATGGGTAGTCTACGCGTGTTGGAAGCCGGGCGCACGCTTAGCCTTTACCGCGAGTACGGGTTCTGGGGTTGGTGCTGGTAGGCGATTTGTCTTTGGATATTTCCAGCGTCTCAAAGCGTTTTTCAATAAATTGAATGATTAAGTCGGCGATGTTCTTGCCGCTGGCGTTTTCAATGCCTTGCAGTCCGGGAGACGAGTTAACCTCCATAATGACAGGGCCATGATTGGAGCGCAGCATATCGACGCCGCACACATTCAGTCCCATGATTTTTGCCGCTCGCACTGCGGTAGAGCGTTCCTCGGGCGTTAAACGCACTAAAGTGGCGGAACCGCCGCGATGTAGATTGGAACGAAACTCCCCCTCTGTGGCTTGGCGTTTCATCGCGGCAACGACCTTATCGCCGACTACAAAGCAGCGAATGTCGCTGCCGCAGGCTTCCTTGATAAATTCCTGCACCATGATATTGGCTTTGAGTCCCATGAACGCCTGAATAACGCTTTCCGCGGCATTATGGGTTTCGGCCAGAACCACGCCGATGCCTTGGGTGCCTTCCAGCAGTTTAATGACCAGCGGAGCGCCGCCGACCTGGGCGATTAAGTCTTCAATGTCGTCAGGATTATTGGCAAAGCCGGTTACCGGCAGACCGATGCCTTTTCTGGCAAGCAGCTGGGTTGACCTTAACTTATCGCGGGATCGTGATATGGCTACCGACTCGTTCAAAGGCAATACATTCATCATCTCAAATTGCCGCAATACCGCAGTCCCGTAGAAAGTGACTGAAGCGCCGATCCGGGGAATAACGGCGTCGAATCCCGTTAAATCTTCGCCGCGGTAATGAATGGATGGGTTGTGCGAAGTAATGTTCATGTAACAACGCAATACATCCAGAACCCGTACCTCATGGCCCCGTGCTTCTGCGGCCTGAACCAACCGTGAAGTCGAATACAGTTTGGGGTTGCGGGATAAAATAGCAATTTTCATAAAGACTTAAATTCTCGATTTAACACGGTAAGATAAACGTATATTTTGACATGAAATAAGGCCGGACGCTTTAGAAATACTGGGACCGGTGATGGTATACAAGTAGCTGGAATGTTTTTACCGCGAAGAGCATGAAGGCTTGATGAACAAACCGCCTCGATTTTTTTAATGCCTGAAGTCGGCGAGAAGGTTGTTTTTAATCAAAAAATCAAGCCGATTCCGGCCTTAAGTGCTGAATCTTGTTTTGAGAGCCAGCGCCGCGCCATGCAGGGCTTTGGCAAGGGTAGGGTGGGCGTGTATGGTTCTGGCCAGGTCTTCGCTACTGGCGGAAAACTCCATGGCCAGCACGGCTTCGGCAATCATTTCGGAAGCTTGCGTGCCGATGATGTGAATGCCGAGCAGAGCGTCGGTTTCTGCGTGTGCGATAATCTTAACCATGCCTTCCGTTTGGCCTAAAGCTTGGGCGCGAGCGGTGGCTTTTAAGGGGTAGACGCCGATTTTGATCGGCTCGCCCATCGCTCTTAAAGCTTGTTCGGTCTGGCCGACCCAGGCAATTTCGGGTTCGGTAAAAACAACGCTGGGCAAAAGATCATAGTTGATAGGATTATGGAGACCGGCGATTTGTTCGGCAACAAATAGGCCTTCCTCTATGCCTTTGTGGGCAATCATCGGACCCAGCAAGGTCAGGTCGCCGATCGCGTAAACGCCGGGCAGGTTGCTGCGGCAGTTTTCATCGACATAGACATAGCCGTTTTCATCCAGCAGTAAATCGGCTTCGGCGGCGGCCAGATTTTCGGTGTTGGGTTTCCGGCCGGATGCAACAATCAGTTTATCGACGCGCAGCGCGTGAGTGCCTTCACTATCCTGATATTCTACCGTGACTTTTTTGTTGCCTTTTTTTGCGGAAATAACCCGTGCGCCCAAACGCAGTTCCAGCCCCTGTTCGGTGTAAATACGGTAAGCCTCGCGCGCGATTTGCTGATCGGTCATGCTTAAAAATGTTTCCTGCGCTTCCAACAGGATGGTTTCGGCGCCAAGCCTGCTCCAGATGCCGGCTAATTCAAGGCCGATAACGCCCGCGCCGATTATGGCCAGTCTCTTGGGGACTGCGTCGAGATTTAAAGCCATGCCGGAATCAATAATAAATGCATTGTCGATTTGTGCGCCGGGCAAATCGACCGGGGAGGAGCCTGTAGCCAGAATGATATGCTTGGCTCCGATTATTGATGAAGGCGATCGATCCGCCGGCGTAATTTCCACCCGTCGTTCATTAAGCAATTTGGCTTTCGCTTGAATGCAGGTAATTTTGTGCTGCGCAAACAAGTCGGCAATTTGTCGGCTGAGTGTTTCGATAATATTGTTTTTGCGCTGCATCATCAGCGTAATATCCGCAGTAACGGCATCGGCCTGGATACCGTGTTGCTTCAGATTGTGGTTGAGCGAGTGATAAATTTTCGCCGATTCCAATAAGGCTAAAGACGCAACACAACCGGCGTTGAGGTAGGTGCCGCCCAAGCTGCTACGGCCCTTTTCATTATGCCAGTTGTCAATACAGGCGGTTTTCAGGCCGAGCTGGGCGCAACGGATGGCGCTGGAATAGCCTGCCGGCCCTGCGCCGATAACGATTACATCGAACGGCTGTATTTGTTTTTTTTGCATGGTCTTATATGTTAAGTAATAAGTGGGCGGGCGCTTCCAGGCATTCTTTGATAGTGACTAAAAATTGCACGGCTTCGCGGCCGTCAACCAGACGATGATCATACGATAAAGCCAGGTACATGATCGGCCTGATAACAATCTGCCCGTTTTCAACCACAGCGCGCTCTTTGATCGCATGCATACCCAGGATGGCGCATTGCGGCGGATTGAGTATCGGCGTGGACAGCATGGAGCCGAAAATACCGCCGTTGGTGATCGTGAAGGTGCCGCCTTTCAAGTCGTCGTAGGTCAGGGTGCCGGATCGGGTCTTTGCGCCGAAATCGACGATGCTTTGCTCAATGCCGGCAAAATCGAGTTGATCCGCATCGCGCAGCACCGGTACGATCAGGCCGCGCTCGGTGCTGACCGCAATGCCGATGTCGTAGTAGCCGTGATAGATAATGTCGTTGTCGTCAATGGAGGCGTTGATCGCCGGAAAGCGCTTTAAGGCTTCTATCGAAGCCTTAACAAAGAACGACATAAAGCCCAGTTTGACATGGTGCTTTTTTTCAAAGCGTTCTTTGTATTGGTTGCGTAGATCAATCACGTTTTGCATGTTGACTTCATTAAAGGTGGTCAACATCGCGGCATTTTGCTGGGCCTGTAACAGGCGTTCGGCCACTTTGGCCCTTAGCCGGGTCATCGGAACACGCTGCTCCGGTCTCAGATTTGAGCCCCCCCGGCGTTCCGTCGTCTCCTTAGACGTCGGTTGACTGATGGCGGTAGGAGCTTCCACCTTTGTTGAAGACGGGGGGATTTCGGCTTTGGCCGCAGGTACTATGAGCTGGGCTTCCTGCAGGTTTTTTTTATGCAGATAATCCAGGACATCGGTTTTAGTCAGGCGGCCGTCTTTTCCAGAGCCTTTAATGGCCGATGGATCCAACGCATTTTCAGCGATTAACCGGCGTACCGAAGGGCTTAGCGGTATGTCGGATTCTTCTTGCTCGGATTCTGCGCTGGCCGCCGTTGTCGGGCTTGCTTCTATAGCTTGGGGTTCCAGTAAGGCGAGCACGTCGCCGCCGACCACAATGGAGCCGTCTTCCTTGAGTATTTTGCCTAGGATGCCGGATTCCGGCGCCGGGACTTCGAGCACCACTTTATCCGTTTCAAGGTCGACGAGATTTTCGTTCTTGATAACGGTGTCGCCGGGCTGCTTATGCCAGGCGATCAGCGTTGCGTCGGAAACGGATTCGGGGAGGTTGGGGACTAAGACTTCAATGCTCATGTTATTTTCCTGAAGGTTTGCCGTAAAGAGCCGATTGAACGACGGCTTTTTGTTGTTCTATATGGACGCGAAAATTGCCGACAGCGGGTGCTGCCGAGGCCTCGCGACCGGCATAAGTCATGCTGATTTTGGGGCCCAGATTGTCGCTAAAGTGATGTTTGGACTGATACCAGGCGCCTTGGTTTTGGGGTTCTTCCTGGCACCAGATGAATTCCTTGAGTTGCGGGTATTTGCTAACTTCCGCTCTAAATAACTCGTCGGGAAAAGGATAGAGCTGCTCAATGCGCGCAATAGCGACATGTTTGAGATCGTCCTGGCGCCGTGCTTCCAGCAGATCGTAATAGACTTTACCGGCGCACATGACCAGACGGGTCACTTTTTTCGGATTGATGTCGTCCTGCTCGCCGATGACGGATAGGAACTGGCCGGAGGTTAAATCTTCCAACGTGGAAACCGCCAGCTTATGCCGCAGCAGGCTCTTCGGACTCATCACGATCAACGGTTTGCGATACGGACGCAGCATCTGGCGACGTAACAAGTGGAATATTTGCGCAGGCGTGGTCGGACTGCAAACCTGCATATTATGTTCGGCGCACAATTGCAGATAGCGTTCCAGGCGGGCGGAGGAGTGTTCCGGCCCCTGGCCTTCAAAACCGTGCGGCAGCAGCATCACCAGGTTGCACATGCGGCCCCATTTGGTTTCGCCGGAACTGATAAACTGGTCGATAACGACTTGCGCGCCATTGGCGAAATCGCCGAATTGCGCTTCCCAGATGACCAAGGTGTCCGGCATCGTCGTGCTGTAGCCGTATTCGAAACCTAGCACGCCCGCTTCGGATAGCAGGGAGTCGAATATCTGAGCATTGCCCTGATCTTTGTCCAGATGTTTAAGCGGCGTATAGGTTTTATTCTGCAATTGATTATGTAACACAGCATGGCGATGCACAAAGGTGCCGCGCCCGACATCCTGCCCGGTCAGTCGAACGTCGTATTTCTCCATCAGCAAGGTCGCATAGGCCATGTTTTCGGCAAAGCCCCAGTCCAGCGGCATCGCTCCCGCCGCCATTTTACGGCGGTTATCCATGACTTTGGCGACCCTGGGATGTAACTCAAAGCCGGTCGGCAAACGCTGCATTCTGTCGTTGCAAAAGCGTAGGCGATCCATGGAAACAGCCGTTTTACAGGCTGATTTCCAGTCGCTGCCCAGGAATTTATTCCATTGATTGGTGTAAGGGTAGGGGCCGTCGGTTAGCACAGGCCTGGACACCACTTCGCCGGCTTCGAGCAGTTTTTGGTAGTTTTGCTCGAGCTCTGTCGCTTGCTCATCGGTGATAAGCCCGGCTTTAATCAGCTTCTCGGCATAAAGCTTCCGCGTCGTTTTCAGTTTGCGGATTTTTTTATACATCAACGGCTGGGTGGCCGAGGGTTCGTCGGCTTCATTATGCCCAAGCCTGCGATAGCAAATAAGGTCGATGACGACATCCTTGTTAAAGGTCATCCGGTAATCCAGCGCCAGTTTGGTGACAAATATAACCGCGTCGGGATCGTCGCCGTTGACATGAAAAACCGGGGCCTGGATCATGCTGGCCACATCGGTGCAATAAAGCGTGGAGCGTGCATCCTTCGGGTTGCTGGTGGTAAAGCCGATTTGATTGTTGATGACGATATGCACGGTTCCGCCGGTGGAAAAAGCGCGGGTTTGCGACATGTTCAGGGTTTCCATGATAATGCCTTGACCGGAAAAGGCTGCATCGCCGTGGATTAATATCGGGATGACCGTGTTGATGCCGTTTTCCCCCGCCCTGTCCTGACGGGCCTTGACCGAACCTTCGACCACCGGATTGATGATCTCCAGATGCGATGGATTGAACGCCAATGTGATATGGGTCGGCCCCCCCGGCGTGCTGAGGTCGGATGAAAATCCCATGTGGTATTTGACATCGCCGGTACTGACGCCCGGCGAAAGCGGCGAAGTGCCGGCAAATTCATTAAACAGGCTGGCGGGGCTTTTGCCCAGAATGTTGACCAGCACATTCAACCGGCCCCGATGCGCCATGCCGATTACGATTTCATTAACGCCTTTTGCGCCGAATCCTTGAATTAATTCGTCCAGAATCGGAATCAGTGATTCGCCGCCTTCCAGAGAAAAACGCTTTTGACCGACGAATCGATTGTGCAAATGGCTTTCTATGCCTTCGGCGGCGGTCAGTAATTTGAGCAGCCAAAGTTTTTTTTCAGGTCCCAAGTCCAGGTTGGTTTTGGAACTTTCCAAACGGTTTATGATCCAGCGCCTGATCTGGGTATCGGCGATGTGCATGTATTCGGAGCCGATACTGCCGCAGTAAATCTCTTGCAGGTTGGCGATAATGTTGCGCAAAGGCAGCCGGTCGACTCCGTAAAGCGCGCCGGTGTCGAACAGCGTGTCCATGTCGGGCTCGGAAAGACCGTAATAAGCAGGATCCATATCGGCGGGCGGGGGCAAGGTCCTTCCCAACGGATTATTGTTGGCAATCTGGTGTCCGCGGACCCGGTAATGATTGATGAGCCGGGCAACAGCCGATTGTTTTTTGACGCTTTCTTCGGTAAAACCTTGTAACTTTGCCAGTCTGCCTTGAGATTTAAGCGCAAGTTGCGCAAAGCGCTCTACGACAGGGCTGTGAGGCGTTTCAAAATCGGCGCCGTTGTGAATTTCGTTGAATTTTTTTTGCCAGCTGGCTTCGACAGAATCCGGGTCTTCCAGGAATCGTTCATACAGATTCTCAACAAAGTCGGCGTTGCTGCCATAGAGAGAAGAGGAGTCTTGAAAAAGTTTAAGCAGCTTACTCATTATGAATGTCCAATTTATTCTGCAAGGATTTTGTCTTGTCTGAACGCTTAAGTAGTATATTACCAACATTTAACCCATGTACTGACTAAAATATGCTGCGCTTAGTCAGGAAATACAGCCAAGATGTTTTCTTCCAAAGTATAGCCGGAATGATTTTATGATAGACAAAAGAAATATTGTAATTAAAGTTAAATATCCGGTATCTGGAAAAGCGCCGGAGAATCCGACGCCCAAGATGGTAACAGAGTGGAATGTTAAAAGGATTCTGCTTGCCGCCGGCGTGCTGGTTCTGATCTTATCGTCGTTGTTTTATGTTATTAATAACGATACGCAAGAGACAAATTCAGATAATACTGCGGCGATAGTTTCCGCGGCAGAAAAACAGGTGACGCCGGAGGATGATAATAGGGAAGCGGATATAAAGAGCCGGGATATACCCAGCCAGTCAGGCGCAAAAGCTAACCCTTCAGTTAAGCCGGAAAAAGAGCTTATTAAGAAAAGCAAACAAACTACCGGTATTGCTGCTAAGGAAGTTATAAAAAAACAATCCAGTAATAAATTTAATAAAGAACAATGGAATTCAGGCGATAATCATAATGTGTCGAGAGCGTGGCTAACCTATAAGATTGATAATAAAGCTCCGGGAGCCGAGGTAGTTAAGGTTTTGGACGTTAGCCGTGAAAAACCGGTATGGGTTGATTATTTTATTGAATTAAGGGCGATGAATGGTAAGCGTGTTTATCATGAGTGGCTTAAAAACGGTGTGGTTGTTTCCAGGAAAGCATCGGTTATGTCAGGAGATAGCTCGCGCACATCAAGTCGAAAGTTATTATCCGATTCCGAGCAAGGTAACTGGGCCGTGAGGCTGGTTGATGAAAAAGGCCGGTTATTAAATGAAAAGAAATTTAAAGTCGAATAACTTTTAATCGGTATATTGATTGTTAGATAATTGAATATATTTATAATCGGTTATATGATATATAATATATGTTTTTTATTTAAGGGCAAAAAAATGACTGAATATCAAGATCTTTCTGAACATGAGCTGCAAGCTGTTATTGAAAACGCAGAAAAAGCCTTAAAAAATAAACAGGCTAATAAGCGTAAAGAAGTCATAGCGCAGATTAAAGAATTGGCGGCATCTATCGACCTTATTGTAGAAATTCACGAGCCTGAGAAGAGACCTGTTCGCAAGGGCGCAAAAGTCGCCATTAAATATCGTCATCCCGACGATCATAGCAAAACATGGACCGGACGCGGCGTGGCGCCAAGATGGATGCAGGAGTTGCTGAACGCCGGGCGTCAGCGCTCTGAATTTGAAGTATAGTGTATTAAGCAATATGCATGCAGGAACGCTGACTGCCCGACGGGGCTTCATCGTTCCCGCGCCGCTCACCCGCATTTACCCGTCGTCGCGTCGGTTTTCACCGGTACATTCCTCCTTGTTGGAGCAAGTTGCAATTGCTCTACCCGCCACTTTTTCCGACTGTAAAAACATCTGTTTAAAAATACGGAAAATAGTCTGTTATATGATATAGTCATCTCAAATGAGAATGATTGCTGATAACTTTGGGCAGTTGTTTCTTAGAACACTTTAATTTTGGTGGTTAATTTATGACAACAAGCTTAAAAAGCCTGGCTGTGGGCGATTCTGGAAAGGTAGTGGGCTTTGAGCAATCGGGTAAGGCTTATCGTAAACGGCTGTTGGCTATGGGCTTGACGCCGGGAACCGAGTTCAGCATTACCCGGTTTGCGCCGATGGGAGATCCAGTCGAAATTAAATTGCGCGGATTTTCATTAACCCTGCGTAAGGATGAAGCGGCAATATTATTGATAGAGAAACTCTGATGAAAACTGATTTTACGGTTGGTGTTGTCGGTAATCCGAATTGCGGCAAAACCACACTATTCAATGCGCTTACCGGCGCCAGACAGCATGTCGGTAATTGGCCCGGCGTTACGGTCGAGAAAAAAACCGGCGAATACAGCTACGATCATAAACTGATCGAATTAGTCGATCTGCCCGGCACCTATTCGTTGGAAGCCGCCGACGATCAGGTTTCCCTGGATGAAAAAGTCGCCCGCGATTATGTCGCCTCCCAGCAGGCCGATTTAATCATCAACATTGTCGACGCCTCCAATTTGGAGCGAAACCTGTATTTGACCTCGCAACTGATCGAGATGCGGGTGCCGATGATTTTAGTCCTTAATATGATGGACGCGGTTAAGCAACGCGGCATTAAAATTGACATTGGCTTTCTCGAGCAGTTTCTGGGCTGTCCGGTTATTCCGATTACCGCCTCAACCAAGGACGGTATCGGCATATTGAAGGCCGCAGTCAATAACGCCGCTATCGCCAAGCCGATACCTTCGATAAAAATCAGCTATATCTCCGCGTTGGAGCAGGCCATCGATGAAATTTCGCCGTTGTTGACCGAGACGGCGCAACAGCATCATTGCGACCTGCGCTGGTTGTCCGTGCGTTTGCTGGAGAACGATACGCTGGCTCAGCAGATGGCGGGGGCAGCATTGTTGCCGACAGTCGCCGAATTACAGCGCCGGGTGGAATCCGAGACCGATGATGAAATAGACATACTCGCCGCCGACGCCCGTTACGGATTCGTCAATGAACTGACTGGTGGCGCAGTCTGCAAACTGAACGAAGTCAGCCGTCACACCACGGAAAAAATCGACAACATCGTTTTGAACCGCTTTTTGGGCATCCCGGTTTTCCTGTTAGTCATGTACGCGATGTTCATGTTTACGATCAACATCGGCAGCGCTTTCGTCGATTTTTTCGATCAAGCCGTAGGCGCTTTGTTGGTTGACGGTCTAAGCCTTGCGCTCACCGAGCTGAATTGGCCGCAATGGCTGATTGTCTTAATCACCAAGGGCGTAGGCGGAGGCATCCAGGTGGTCGCCACCTTCATCCCTATTGTCGGTTTTCTGTTTATGTTCCTGTCGGCGCTGGAAGATTCGGGTTACATGGCTCGGGCGGCTTTCGTGATGGACAGGTTCATGCGCATGATCGGCTTGCCCGGCAAATCCTTCGTGCCGATGATCGTCGGTTTCGGCTGCAATGTCCCTGCGATTATGGCGACGCGGACGCTGGAAAACCAGCGCGACAGGATATTGACCAACCTGATGAACCCGTTCATGTCCTGTGGCGCCAGATTGCCGGTTTACGCCTTATTCGCCGCCGCATTTTTCCCGGTCGGCGGCCAGAATCTGGTTTTCGGTTTGTATCTATTAGGCATAGCAGTCGCGGTACTGACCGGATTAATCATGCGCCATACCCTGTTTAAAGGGGAGTCGGCTCCCTTTATTATGGAATTGCCCGCCTACCACATGCCGACATTACGCGGCGTCTTTATCAGAACCTGGGACCGGCTCAAGTCGTTTTTGTTCAACGCCGGCAAAGTCATCGTACCGATGGTGCTGGTGCTGAATTTTCTTAATGCGCTGGGTACGGACGGTACATTCGGGCAGGAAAACAGCAATAAATCGGTATTAAGCGAGATAGGGCGCAGCCTGACACCCGCGTTTAAGCCGATGGGCATAGAAAAAGACAACTGGCCTGCAACGGTAGGGATTTTTACCGGCGTTCTCGCTAAAGAAGCCGTGGTCGGAACCTTGGATGCCTTGTACAGCCAGCTCGGAACGGATGATTCAGGCGCTGGCGATAAAGCGCCGTTCAATCTTGAACAGGCTTTAATAGACGCCTGTTTAACCGTGCCGAAAAAACTGCAAGACGTTGCGGACAACCTGCTGGATCCATTGGGCCTGAATATCGGCACCGTCAACGACATAGCGGCGGCTGCCGGCGAACAGGAAGTCAATGCCGGTACATTCGCCGCGATGCAGCAAAGTTTCGACGGTAAAGCCGGGGCTTTCGCCTATCTATTGTTTATCTTATTGTATGCGCCGTGTGTAGCGGCAACCGCTGCAATTTACCGGGAAACCAACCGGAACTGGACTTTATTCGTGGTGTTCTGGACCACCGGCATTGCCTACATGACCGCAACTATTTTTTATCAAACGATAACCTATAGCCGGCACCCCGACTATTCATTGGTATGGATAGCCGGATTAATCATTGCATTTTCAGCCGTATTGCTAGGCCTGTGGCTGCTCGGTAAAAATTCCGACGCAACCGGCATAAAACAAAGCCGGGAGTCTTTAAGTGATCCTGTCTGATTTGAGAGACTATTTAAGGGAGCAGCGCCGAGTTGCGCTGGCGGATATAGTCACTCACTTCAACATGGACGCCGATGCCTTGCGGGGCATGCTGGACAAATGGATCAGCAAAGGCAAAGTGCGCAAATTGCCGTTGACGTCCTCTTGCGGCACCCGTTGTTGTCAGTGCGATGCTGCTTTGACAGAGATTTATGAATGGGTTGATGAATAAATTCGTAACTTTTCATTAATAACCGGGAAACCCAAAAAACGGTTTAAAAATTACCACTCTATATTCGCTACTTACGCTATTGAACTTAACCCAAGTTAAAGTTATCGAAATATGCGCATTCTCTGTATTCTTGCACTTATAATTATCTCAATTATTGAGATAGGCCCCATTCCTATCACCCCGATTGTCTTGCTTTACGTTGTACTGTTTCGCCCGGCATGGTTTTATGAATGGGTAATCAAGATATACGACAGAGACTAAAACCGGCTGCAAGAAAAAGTGACGCGATTTTTTGGGGCTTGCGCGGCCAATATAGGAATGTAGGTTTTGTATCGGGTAAATAAAATTGAATGAGAAAACAAACGTAAAATATAAAACTGCTTAAGGAATTAGCGATAACCTTGATTTTTGTTGGCGTTGTACTGTTTATTGGACATGAGCTTGACCGATCGCACTTCAACCCTCTACTAAGAAGAAGCCGGATTAGTTTTTGGGTGGTTGAAAAAAACCGTATGAAAAGGTTTTTTTCAACCTTTAGCTTCTTTATCCCATGCTCATTTAGAAAATGGTCTTGATTTTGTTCATGTTATTAGACGTGCAGTTTGTGGCATGGAAATGGCTTAATAGTCTGTAAGTTTTGTTAAAAACCACTCGTATTATTTAACTTACATACATTAGGAATAGAATTGCCATGATATTTGAAATTGTACTTACAAGTGTTTTTTGTATCGCTGTCTTTTATGCTCATATTTTCATCAAAAAAATAATGGCTGACTAATAGCTCATCACTTATCTGTAAACTTATCAATTTAAAATTGGAGCTGAACAATGTTAAAAATCGGTATTACCATCCTTGCGTTGCTGTTTTTAGCCGCGCCTGTTTTTGCCGAAGAAGAGCCCACGATGCATCAAGTCTATTTGGCGGCTGAGGCAGGAAAGTTTACTGAGGCTCAGGCTATGATGGATAAAGTGTTGCTTGCCCATCCCAACAGCGCCAAGGCGCACTTCGTAGAAGCCGAATTGCTGGCAAAACAAGGTTTGCTCGGCAATGCCGGCGTCGAGCTGGCTACCGCCGAACGCTTACAGCCCGGATTGCCCTTTGCGAAGCCGGACGCAGTGAAGAATCTTAAGAGCCGTATTTCTTCCGCTCCAAGCGGAGTGGCGCAGCCAAACATTGTCCGTCAAAATTTGCCGTCTGCCGTTAAAGATTGGACGCCGTGGGTTCTGTTGATCTTAGGTATCGGTTTAGTTGTGCTGTTAATCGGCTATATGAGCCGGCGAAATTCCAACGTAATACCGGCTGATAGTTATGGCGGTCATGCCGCCAACTCAACCATGCCTGCCGCCGCGAATGGAGCCTCTCCGGTAATGGGGCAAGCCGCTGCCGGAGGGATGGGCTCCGGTATTATCGGAAATCTGGCAACGGGGGCGGCCTTGGGCGCCGGGGTCGTGGCAGGCGAAGCGCTGATGCACCACTTTATCGATGGCGACAAGAATAATGTTATCCCCGAACAACCGCACCGCGATGCCTCCTCCTCATGGAGCGCAGCCAGCAACGTCAGCGAGAATGACGATATGGGCGGCGCTGATTTCGGTATCGCGGATGCATCTTCATGGGATGACAGCGGGATTGGCGACGGTGGAGACGACTGGACCTAGCGTTGTATGAGACCCAAAGAGAAGTACTCGATTAACAGAGCCAAATAATGACATCGTATCCCGCCATAGTTGCAACCATTGCGATATTACTTGTTGCTTGCACTGAAAAGGCGGCAGACAGCAACCAGGCAAAAACAGTCGCGCCTCCTGTGATTAATATCACGGAAGACAGGATCGCCCAATTGCAAAGAGAAGCGCAGGCGGGAGACCCTGATGCGCAATATAACCTCGCTTATCTGTATGAAAATGGGCTGGGCGTACCCAAGAACGAAGTCAAGGCGCTTGATTTATATCAGCAAGCCGCAGATCATGGGCATTCTGCGGCTCAAAATAATCTCGATGCGATGAGTTCAGTCAAGTAAATGAAACCCTGTAAATATGCTTAACCAAATCAAACTGTTTTTTGAACAACATCTTGCGCTATCAGCACCGGAAAGCACTTCGGAAGACAAACTGCAACTTGCGACTATCGTCTTATTCCTGGAAATGATGCACATGGACGATAAAATCGAGCTAAAAGAGCAAGCCGTTATTTTATCCCTGATTCAGCGGAATTTTTCTTTAACCGCTGAGCAGGCAACCGCTTTAATAGAATTAGCCGAGCAACAAAGAAAACAGGCGACCGATTATTTCCAGTTTACCTCCTTAATCAACAAGGAATGCAGCCAGGAACAAAAAATTCGTTTAATTGAGTCGCTTTGGAAAATTGCTTTTGTTGACGGCGTGTTGGATATGAACGAAGAGTATCTGGTGCGAAAAATTGCAGACCTTTTGCATGTACCCCATACCGCTTTTATTATGGCCAAGAATCGGGTAAACGAGGAACCTGTCTTGTGATTAAGGATGAATACCAAAAACAGTATGAAGCAGCATAATTCAAACAACATCTCTCATCATATTTTGCCGAATTCCGCGACGATGGTGGGTGTCTGCATCATGGTCATCAGTATCGTCAAGAGCATGGCTCCGGGGCTGACGAACTACCTGATCGATAAAGCCGTTGCTATCGACAGCTTATTGTTCATGATCAGTGCGTTACTGTCATTTTTATCGATTCGGCTAGAGCGCTCCACTGTGGGCTTGGAGCGGTGGGCGGAAATTATCTTTTTACTGGGATTGGTGTCGATGACGCTTATTACAGTGATTTTTTCTTTTGAAATTATTTAATCTAAAAATCAGCCTATACGGCGCCGGTTATCGGACAGCGTATCGACGGCTGAATTATTGAACCGAACCAAGACATCTTTTACAGTGATTTTTTATATTAAATGAAACCGATTTTTTATCGTCCTGCCCAGTTGCGCGGCTTGGCCTTCCTGGGTTTGCTGCTGCTGGCTCTCGCCATACTCGGCGGTATGATCTGGCGGAATGTACATCACTTTGAAACGGTTTTTTCTTATGTCAACTATTCCCACCGCATCCAGAATGTATCGGTAGGCCTACAGCAATCGCTGATTGAATATCTGACCGAAACGGTGTCGGATTCGCATCCCGAAGCACTGACCAAAACGCTGGGCGAGATGGATGCTTTAATGATGGATAAGCGTTATTTGTCAGAGGAGACCAGAGCCAGTCTGGAAACAGTCCGGGCTATGTTGGCCGATTTGTCCGCACTCAAAAAAGACGAACAACATCATCATCTGTTAGCGGCCCTTAAATTGATGGATAAAACGCTGGATAACGAGACCTTGCAGCGTGATGAGTTACTGGAAAATATCAGTCTGGATACCCAGGCCGAACTGTACGTGGCCTTGGCTATATTCACCGCGATTTTGGTTGTGGCGCTATTGTTTTTACGCTACAGGATCCTGCATCCGCTCAACGATTTGAGAGAATTGTTGCAACATTTGACTGAAGAGAATTTCACTTCGATTACCACCGATCATCTTGATCCTCTGCTGTTACCGGTGTTTGTCAGCTATAACGATATGGTCAAATATTTGGCCGAATTGGAGGATGCAAACCGCTTACACGCTCAATCATTGCAACATGAAGTCAGGCTGGCCACCCAAGCCTTACTGGAGCAGCAATACAGTCTGGCGAGAGCCGACAGGCTGGCCGCAATCGGCGAAGTCGCCGCGGAATTGGCCCACGAGATACGCAATCCGTTGGCGGGGATTCAAATGGCAATCCGCAATTTGCGTCGTGAGATTGATGACAGGGATCAACTGGAAAGGCTGGACTTGATCAATGCCGAACTGAAACGGATGGCGATATTGCTTAACGATATGCTCGGGCAAAGCCGTCATTCGCCGGAATTGGCTACCGCTTTTGATGTCAGGACCCTAATCCGGGATTTGGTCGCGTTGACCCGCTACCAGATTGCCGAGAACATCCATCTGGACATAGAGATTCCCTGTGCATTGCCGGTACACCTGCCCGAGAGCGGGTTGAGGCAGGCTTTGTTGAACCTGATACTGAATGCGGCCGATGCGCTTGAAGGCAACTCGGGGACTGTTTGCATCAAGGCCCGTACCTCCAGGCAAGGACTGCATATCGACGTGCAGGATGACGGCGTCGGTTTTTCCAAGGACATGCTGGAGCACGGCATCAGGCCATTCCGCACCAGCCGTCAACGCGGCACCGGGTTGGGGCTGGCGATGGTGCAGCGCTTTGTCAAAGACGTCGGCGGTACAATCAGCCTTAGCAACCAGCCGACTCATGGTGCATGCGTATCCATATTCCTGCCCAACGAATGCCTAATCAGAGATTAAATCATGATAGAAACCCTGCTTATCATTGAAGATGAAAAGCTGCTAGGTTCCGAGCTGTCGCGCCATTATCGGCAGTCCGGCTGGGAAGTGGTGCTCGCGGCCAATCTGGGAGAGGCCAGGGAATTATTGCTGGATAAAAAGCTGGAGCCGTTGCTGATTCTTTCCGACATGAATTTGCCGGATGGCAATGCGCTGGATTTTATGGAAAAAATTAAAACAGAGATAGGCAATACCGAATGGTTGTTCTTAACCGGTTACGGCAATGTGCCGGATTCGGTCAGGGCATTGCGTCTGGGGGCTTACGACTTCCTGGAAAAGCCCTGCGATCTGGATCGGCTTGACCTGATCGTCGCCAGCGCCGCACGTAGTGCGTCGATCCAGCGGCGGGTTGTCGATCAAACCAAGAACCGGCATCGGCGCTATACACCGAATGCTTATGTCGGCCATAGCCGGCAGGCGCAGGGTGTGCGGCAATTATTATCCAAGCTGACGCAAGTACCGTTCAGCGCGCTGATTATCGGGGGCGAGAGCGGCACCGGCAAAGGTTTGGCTGCGCGAATACTGCATTACGGCGGTTCCCGCGCCCAGCAGCCGATGATTGAAGTGAACTGTGCGGCGTTGCCTAGGGAGCTGCTGGAGTCGGAATTATTCGGTCATGAACCCGGCGCATTTACCGGAGCCGCAGGACGGCATCGCGGCCTACTGGAACAGGCCGACGGCGGCACGCTGTTCATGGACGAAATCGGCGAAATGCCGCTGGATTTGCAGGCCAAATTGCTCAAAGTGATTGAAGATCACAAAGTCCGGCGCTTGGGCGGGGAAAAGGAAATTCAGGTCGATGTGCAGATAGTCGCCGCCAGCAACCGCGATCTGGAAAAAATGGCCCGGGACGGCAGTTTTCGCGCCGATTTATACCACCGTTTAAGCGTGTTCAAACTGATCTTGCCGCCGTTGCGCGAAGCGGTAGAAGACCTTGACGAACTGGTGCCGCTATTTGTCGCCGAATACAACGCCAAAGCCGGACGCCAGGTTAAAGACATTCCCGATGCGGTGTGGGACAAATTAAAAGCGCATTGCTGGCCGGGAAACGTCAGGGAGTTGCGTAACGTCATCGAGCGCTGCGTATTGTTTTCCGATGGGCCGACCTTTCCCGGACAATGGCTGCAATTGCCCGGCCAGCCCTCCGTGGAGGCTTTGCAAACCGAACAAGGTATTTGGTTGCCCTTGGATGGCAGCATGGCGCTGGATGATATGGATTGCTTTATTATCAAGACCGCTCTGGAGAGGGCGGACAACAACCTGACCGCCGCAGCCAGAGCACTCGGAGCCACCAGGGAAACGCTACGCTATCGGGTGCGGAAATATAACCTGAAAATTGCTGATTGATTTTGGTGATGGGTTGGGGCTATGCATTGCTACCAATACAGCCGATACAATAAAAATACCGCAAACCAGCGCTGCTGGTATCTGCAACCCAATTGAAACGTCCCTCGACAAAAGATTGACGCCATTCATCGGAATGTCCGCATAAACTGCAAAAAGCAACTTCAAGCAAAGCAGGTATAATGAACCGATTGAGCAGACAGTTTAAAACTGCGCCAAGCCAATATTCCGATTATAAAAAATGAAAAACATATTTGAATTTGCCGAGGCATTTTTTCAGCTGACCGATGTCGATGATAAATTGGCGCTGACGCATCAAGCATGGCACACTTACACCACGGGCGACTTAACGTTCAGCTCGGATCAGCCGGTTTTACCGATAGATCAGGTAATATTTCCCGGGCGGCCGGAGTTGTTGGCGCCGCGGCAGATGCCCCGGCGGAAACTGACCACGCCCGACGGTGTTGCGGCTTTTTTTCATGCCATTGCCCATGTTGAATTCGTCGCCATTTACCTGGCCTGGGATATTTTGTACCGTTTTCGCGGCATGCCCGAACAATTCTACCGGGACTGGCTGCGAGTGGCGGATGAAGAAGCCCAGCATTTTGCCTTAATCAGGGCGCATTTGCGGGCCATGCAGCTTGATTACGGCGATTTACCGGCACACAGCGGTTTATGGGATCATGCCAAAGACACGGCCGATGATTTACCGGGCAGATTGGCGATGGTCCCCCGCTGCATGGAAGCGCGGGGGCTGGATGTGACGCCCGCGTTGATTGAAAAATTCAGGGTGCGGGGTGACAATGCCAGCGTGGCAATTTTAACGCGCATTTTGACCGACGAAGTCGGGCATGTGGAATTGGGTTCTTACTGGTTTAAGTTTGTTTGTCAGCAACGCGGTTTTGATGCCGAAGCCAAATACCGGGAGTTGATCGATCAATACTATGTGGGCGGAAAACCTAAAGGCCCTTTTAACAGGGAGCTGCGCAAAATGGCCGGCTTTTCGGATGCCGAGCTGGATTGGCTGGAATGTTAACGGCGTCAACTTTCAGATAGGAAATCGGAAAATACGATGACTGATACCTCAACAAATCAGGATACACCACCTACGCTGGACATCGTTGACCAGGGCAGAGGACAATCTTGTGTCAAATTATCAGGTAGTTGGAATCTTCGCGGGTTGCTAACCGCCCCCGATCTGGGCCGGAAAATTAGTTCATACGCGGCCAATAAAAATATTCAATGGGATATGACTCCTGTCGATGTGCTCGACAGCGCCAGCGCGTTGATTCTCTGGAAAGCATGGGGGAAAAAGTTGCCGCTTGCATTGCAGTTGAAGCCTGAGCATCAGCGTTTATTTGATCTCTGGCAAGCTCAGCCTCCCCCTGAATCCGAACCGGGTGGATACAGTTCAAGCCTTGCTATTAAATACGTGTCTCAACTGCTCGCCAACTTTTGGGGGCAGTTGCTGCAACTGGTGACTTTATTGGGTCAACTGTTTTTGGATATGGGCTATTTGTTGCTGCACCCGGGCGACATTCCCTGGTCGGAAATTTCCATTACGATTTATGAATCCGGGGTCCGCGCTTTGGGCATCACGGCGCTGGTCGGATTTTTGATCGGCATCGTGCTGAGTTATTTGTCGGCGTTGCAATTGAAGATTTTCGGCGCGGAGATTTATATCATCGATATTCTGGGCTTGAGCGTCATTCGTGAGTTAGGACCCTTGTTGGCGGCCATTCTGGTTGCGGGCCGTTCAGGTTCGTCCATGACCGCGCAAATCGGTATCATGCGGGTGACCGAGGAACTTGATGCGCTCTCGGCGATGGGCATATCCCATTCCTTGCGCCTGATTCTGCCCAATGTGATGGCTTTGACTATCGTCCTGCCCCTGATAGGCATATGGACCAGCGCGTTGGCGTTAATCGGCGGCATGGTTTCGGCGCAAAATACATTGGACATCAGTTACCTGCAGTTTTTCCTTAAATTGCCTGATGTGGTGCCGTTGATAAACGTTTTGATCGGCCTGCTGAAAAGCGCCGTTTTCGGTTTGATGATTGCGCTGATTGCCTGCCACTTTGGTTTTAGGATCAAGCCGAATACCGAAAGTCTTGGCAATGAAACGACTAACTCAGTGGTGGCGGCCATTACCGTGGTGATTATGGTTGATGCGGTATTCGCCATTCTGTTTATGAATGTGGGGATGCCATGAGCGATCCCTACGCAATACGGCTGGAGCATGTCTGGACCCGTTTTGGCGATCCCGGCAAGGGTACTGACAAGATTGTTCATCGGGATATTAATCTTTGTCTGGAACACGGCGAAATTTTAGGACTGGTTGGCGCATCCGGCTGCGGCAAGACGACGCTGCTGCGCGAAATTATCGGTTTGCAAATACCCAGCCAGGGCGAGGTGTTCGTGATGGGGCAGTCTTTGAAAAATGTTGATTCTAATCACGACCAGCGCTTGCGTAACAATTGCGGCGTGCTGTTTCAGAAAGGCGCGTTATTTAGCGTTTTAAATGTGTTTGATAATATCGCCTTTCCGCTCAGGGAGCTGGGTTTTGATGACGAAGAGTTGATTGCGCGCATTGTGTTCATGAAGCTGGCGATGGTGGGTTTGGCGGGTAGTGACGCTTGGTTAAAGCCGGCCGCTTTGTCGGGCGGCATGATCAAGCGGGTGGCGCTCGCCCGTACTATGGTTCTGGAGCCCGGGCTGTTATTGCTCGATGAACCGACCTCTGGCCTTGATCCCATTTCCAGCGAGGATTTTGTCAAGCTGTTGTCCGATATGCATAAGGCTCTTCATTTTACCGTAGTCATGGTGACTCACGATTTGGATATATTGAGGGATTTGTGTACCAAGGTTGCGGTACTGGCGGATAATAAGCTGGTTGCTTTTGGACCGTTGGCCTCTGTTTTGGACTGCGAGCATCCTTTTGTCGAGGAATTCTTTCACAATAGGCGCGCTGAACGGGTATTTAAATATAAGGAAACTGCTCATGGGTAGAGAAAACCACGCACTGATTACCGGTCTGTTCTTGATTGCTTTGGTGACGGCAACGACGGCGATTATTTACTGGATCGGCACTATGAATAAGGAACGCAATCTCTACGTTGTTTCAACGCGAGCATCTGTGTCCGGGCTGAATCCCGAATCTACGGTTTTTTATCGCGGCATAGCGGTAGGGAAAGTGCGTAAGGTCAAGTTCGATCCTTTAGATTCCGGCATCATTCTTGTTCCGATTGAAGTCGATAAGAATATCGTGCTCAGTAAAGGCGTTTTCGCGACCTTGCGCTTAAAAGGCGTGACCGGCTTAACCCAAATTCAGCTGGAAGATTCGGGTACCATTTCCGAACGGTTATTGCCGGGGGACGATCCCTTGTCCCGTATCCCGTTAATGCCGTCGATAACCGATAAACTGATGAATTCAGGGGAAGATCTTTTGCATAAAGCCGATCATTTAATGCAGCGGCTCAGTTCGTTATTAAACGATAAAAACGAAAAGAATATCGGTGATCTTTTAAGCAACCTGACAACATTGACGGACAAGCTGTCCGAGTTGCAAAAAAGTGTTGATAAGGCGCTCATCGGTGTACCCGCATTGACGACGGATGCCCGAAAAACCCTGACGAACATCGACGGCTTGACGCATGATTTGCAGGGCTTAACCCGTGAAGTGCAAAATCTCAGCATAAAAGCGGGCAGTCTTGTCGATAGCGGGAAAGCTACCGGCGATGCACTGGGGCAGTCGACGCTACCGAAAGTTAACAAGCTGCTGACTGAGTTGCAGTCGACAACGCAGCAGGTAAAAAGAGTCGCCACGATGCTGGAAAATAATCCGCAGGAATTGTTGCTGGGGCCAAGTCAACGAGATGCAGGGCCGGGCGAACCGGGCTATAAGGAGCAGCAATGAGATACTTATTAATCGGCTATCTAGTATTTTTCACTGTAGCATGCAGCGATGCAGCCAAGCCGCCTGAATTGCATGATTTCGGTTTGCCCGTGTCAACCGCGACGCATCAGGGTAGGGCGTCGGTTAACATCAATGCGCCGACCTGGCTTTGGGATAACCGTATCCGTTACCGCTTGCTTTTTGCCGAGCCTTCCCAAGTCAGGTATTACGGTTTGGATCGCTGGATTGCTTCGCCGCCGGAATTGTTTGAACAGTTTTTGATTTTCAGCGGCAAAGCAAAAGATTACGCGTTGATAATTCGGCTTCAGGATTTTGAACAGCAATTTGAAGCGCCTGAACGGGCTAAAGTGGTGCTGCGTTTCTCCGTGGAAGCTTATGCCGCCAATAATAAAAAAATCGGCGTTCAGGAGTTTTACCTGCAACAGTTTACTAAAACGCCAGATGCTGCCGGTGCAATCAGCGGCTTTACTGATTTGACGCACCAGGCTGCGGAAAAGATCCAAGGTTGGCTGGCAGGGTTGCCGAATCGTCAGGATTAGTTATTTAGTTGGATTGTTTAGTTTTTTTCGGGCAAAAAAAACCTCCCAGTGCCGTGAGGGCAAAGGGAGGAGAGGTGTACAGACACTGGATAGTTCTGAACTTTCACACTACGAGGAGGTATATGAAACTTTTCGAGATAGGCTGTTCAGCCCCGATCTCATGACAATATTGTTGGAAATAGCAACGCTGCAATAAAATATGTCGGACGATTCGTTAATTGGCTAGTCCGATGAGAAAAATGCAATTTATTATCTGATGGCTAAAGATTATACAGATGCAGTTATATGCTTACAATGCAGCGTTAAATTAATAGATTGTTTTCATTTTGTTGATAGTTATTAAGGGATCTATCCTCTTAAGTAATCGATTGTCTTTTCGTAAGCAACCTGAGCTATAGCAAAGTTAACTCATAAACTTGTTTAATATCCGATAGTTGTTGCGTTTAAGTCTGTCAAAGGCATCGATTAAACGGTATAATCGCGCAAAACATTCATACAGTTAAAGAGAACCTAGTGGATATCAAAGAATACATGAAAGGCCTGGGGCAAAAAGCCAGGAAAGCAGGTCGGGAAATAAGCCGCACCGAGTCAGGCAAAAAAAATCTGGCCTTGCTGAAAATTGCCGCAGCTATTGAAAACAGTCATGAGCTGTTGATTGCGGAAAACCGCAAGGATTTGGATGCGGGCAAGAAAAACGGCCTGGATGCGGCCTCGCTGGACAGGCTGGAATTAAAGCCATCCGGTATTCAAGCGATGGTTGAAGGGTTAAGACAGGTCGCCGCATTACCCGATCCGGTCGGCGAAATCACTGATTTAAGTTACCGGCCCAGCGGCATACAGGTCGGCCAAATGCGCGTGCCTTTGGGCGTGATCGGCATTATTTACGAATCCCGCCCCAATGTGACGGTCGATGCGGCGGCCTTGTGCCTTAAATCCGGCAATGCCTGTGTCTTAAGGGGCGGCTCGGAGTCCATCCATTCCAATCAGGCGATTGCGGCCTGTATTTCCCAAGGCCTGCAAGCGGCGGGTTTGCCGATGGAAGCCGTGCAAATCGTCGCGACGGCGGATCGCGCGGCGGTCGGCGAACTGATCACGATGAACCAATACGTTGACGTGATCGTGCCGCGCGGCGGCAAAAGCCTGATCGAACGCATTTCCAAGGACGCAACAATTCCAGTCATCAAGCATCTGGACGGCATTTGCCATGTTTATATCGACGACACAGCCGACATAGACAAAGCGGTCAGGATTGCGGTCAACGCCAAAACCCATCGCTACGGTGTTTGCAATGCAATGGAAACTTTGTTGGTTGCCGAGAGCATTGCCGCAAAAGTATTGCCGCTGTTGGCCGAAAAATACAGCGAAAAAGGCGTCGAATTACGCGGTTGCCTTAAAACCTGTTCTTTAGTTCCAAACTGCATCAGAGCGACTGAGGAAGACTGGGACACAGAGTATCTGGCCCCGATTCTATCGATCAGGATAGTCGACGGCATCGATCAGGCGATGGATCATATCAATCGGCATAGCTCAGGGCATACCGAAGCGATTGTGACCGAAGATTACACCTTGGCCCGCCGCTTCTTGCGGGAAGTGGATTCCAGCTCGGTGATGGTGAATGCCTCGACCCGCTTTGCCGACGGCTTTGAATACGGACTGGGCGCCGAAATCGGCATCAGCACCGACAAGCTGCATGCACGCGGCCCGGTAGGCTTAAAAGGGCTGACCTCATTAAAATACATCGTTCTGGGTGACGGCCATATCCGGCAATAAATGATCGGCATCTTCGGCGGCACCTTCGACCCGGTACACTACGGGCATTTGCGTTCGGCGCTGGAAGTCAAAGACATCTTCGGGTTGGATGAAGTCCGGTTGATCCCCTGCGCTAATCCGCCGCACCGCGAGCAACCCACCGTAACCGCCGAGATGCGCTTGCAGATGCTGGAGCTGGCGATAAAAAACCAGCCGGGGCTAAAAATCGATACCCGGGAACTGGAAAGGTACGATTTGCATCAAGTGCCGTCGTATATGGTCGATACGCTGGCGTCTTTAAGGCAGGAATTCCCGACCGAATCCTTATTGTTGTTTATCGGCACTGATGCGTTCAAACATTTAACCGGCTGGCATCAATGGCAGCGGTTATTCGACTATGCGCATATCGTGGTGATGACCCGGCCGGGCTTTGAAAGACAGCAGCTCGATGATTTTTTTAAAGCCCGGCTGGCCGGAGTAAATGAGTTGGCTCAGGCTGCCGCAGGAAAATTATGCTTCCAGCAAGTCACCCAGCTGGAAATTTCGGCGACGGCGATCAGGGACATAATTGCAAGAAAACAGAATCCGGGTTTTTTATTGCCCGATGCTGTCATAGAATACATCAAGCAACACAAGCTTTACGAGACACGTTGATCTCATTATTTACACTAGGAATTTGAATGCAAGCAGAAGATATATTGAAAATTGTCCAGGATGTTTTGGATGAACGCAAAGGACAAAACATAACGACACTTGATGTGCGGGGCAAAACCAGCTTTACCGATTATATGGTCGTAGTAACCGGTACTTCGGATCGTCACCTGAAGTCGTTATGCGAGTATGTATCGGAAAAGTTAAAGGAAAACGGAGTAAGGCCCTTGGGTGTTGAAGGCGATTTAGGCTCGGACTGGGTGCTGCTGGATTTGGGCGATGTAATTGTCCATGCGATGACCGCTCAGGCGCGCGAGTTTTATCAGCTTGAGAAACTGTGGTCGGTTGAGGGTTCTAAAGAAGGCGAGCAGCAAGTCTCGTAGTTTTGTAGATACCGACGCTAGTTCCCAAGCTCCAGCTTGGGAATTCTGTTCTGGAAGCCCCAGCTTCCCGTGTCGCGAAGCTGGGGGCTTGGGAGCCAGCACAACTTAGACTCTGTCGCGCCAATAATCCGGTCGTCGACGATGCGGAGCAACAACTAAGACTTCAACATCAGCACCAACCAGCCGGTAGAGAATATTGTACGGGAAACCTGGAAGCCGGTAACGCCGAATATCGGGTGGGAACTCAACCTTATAGCGGAGTGGGGCCGCGCAAACCTTGGTCATTGCTGCATCGAAGGCTGCAAGATAACGCACACCAAGGCCCGGCTGCCGGGATTCGTAATAGGTTACGTGTTCGAGGTGTTCAACTCGCGCCCTCGGGTTGAAGAAGTAACTCACTTAAGAAGAGCCTGAGCCTCTCGACGCACTACGTCGGCTGGAATGCGCTGAACTAACCCTTGGTCTAACTCGGAGGCACGATGTGCGGCCTCTTGAAACCAAAGTTGCTCAATCTCCGTGTCTGACAGGTCATCAAGGCTGGACAGTAATTGCTCAGCTAATTGAGCGCGCTCCTGGGGCGGAAGGGACAACGCTTCATGACGGATTGTTTCGATGTTCATTTGATCACCACTTATTTAAAAATAGCGCTAACGCAAAGTTAAGTTTAATTATTATAACATTACGGTGCAATACGCTGTGCTATTGCACCCTACATATGCGCCTTACCGCGTTACAAAACATCCGCCTTACAGCGTTGTTACGAGCAATTTTATTGCGGTAAAATGACATTGATTGCCGCATCCTTTTTGTCAGTCCAGCAACTGCTGATATTTTTCTGTTTACACCTCTGATATGCATTTTCTCCAAGAAGCTCTCGGGTTTTATCTAAGTTCGATTGCTGAACTGTCGCTCCCCATATAGTGGTCCCCGAAATCCAGACAGTAGTTTAAGCTATGCTCTGAGCTAAATTAGAGGCCGAAAATGAGTGAAAAGAAACGGAAGATTTTTACCGGAGCGCAAAAAGCCAAGGTTGCCTTAGAGGCCGTCAAAGGCATGAAGACGATCAATGAAATTGCTCAAGAACATGGGGTACACCCGAATCAGGTGAGCCAATGGAAAAAAGAGTTATTGGAAAATGCGGGCAGCCTGTTTGAAGGCAAGCGAGGGCCGAAACCGGCTAATACGGCAAGCGACCCGGACCGGTTATACGCCAAGATTGGACAATTGAACATGGAATTGGACTGGCTTAAAAAAAAGTCTGGGATCAGCCTTTAAATGACCGCCAGAGCTGGATAGAGCCAAATGCCCCTGTTGCGTTATCAACGCAATGCAGGCTTCTCAAGATCACACGCTCAGTGGTTTATGAGCAGAAAAAGCGCTTATTGAAAGAAACGAATGAGTGCGAACTCGTGTTATTACGCTTGCTGGATGAAGAGTACACAAGGCACCCGTTTTATGGCTCACGGCGCATGAAGCTTTACCTGAGTGAATGCGGCTATAGCGTCAATCGCAAGCGGGTGCAGCGATTGATGCAAACATTAGGCTTGGTCGGCATGTCCCCCGGCCCGAATACCAGTAAACCGCATCCGCAGCACAAAATTTATCCGTACCTGCTCCGTGGCGTTGACATTATTCGACCCAATCAGGTGTGGAGTACCGACGGCTGCCCCGCGGATTTGTTTATCTGGTGGCGATTATCGACTGGTACAGTCGGAAGATGTTGTCGTGGCGACTGTCGAACACCATGGATTCAGGGTTTTGCGGGGACTGTTTGGAAGAGGCCATCAAGCTGTACGGTACACCGACCATTTTCAATTCCGACCAAGGATCGCAATTCACCAGCGATGCCTTTACCGGCGTGTTGCTCAAGAACCGCATCACGATCAGTATGGATGGACGAGGCCGGGCATTGGATAATATTTTTGTCGAGCGGCTGTGGCGAACGGTGAAATATGAAGAAGTTTATTTAAAGCAGCACAGCAACATGCCGGATTTGTTGATGGGATTGGCGCAGTACTTCCAATTCTATAACCAGGAACGCTGGCATCAAGCGCTGGGGTACAAAACGCCGGATGACGTCTATAAATCGGCTAGGGGCGGCGGAGCAAAGATTGTCGATAAATTTAACGGTACGGATGAGGCATCAGCCTCCGTGCTGGAAAACTGGGACAGCGCCATTCCGCTGGAGTACGAACAGAGCTCTATCTTAAATTAAGGTATTTTTTGTCTGGACAATGGGGTCCACTTTACCATTTGTAATTATCACGCCAGCCAACAAAATAAATCTTGTCAGCTTCTTCTGCTATGTTTTTGTACTGCGCAACATCATGAGGTTTCGCTTTCTGATGCTCAAATGCTTGTTCAGGGATTTTTCCATTAAACTCAGAAAAAAAGTTCCAAGGGCTAAATGGTCGCTTTGGATCAAATTCAAGTCCCAGTACCTCACACAACCTTTTATAAGTTGATCTATCGAGGTTGTGATCGATAACGAAACCGTTGTTGACTTCTAGCTCGAAGCTAAAGTTTTCTGCTTTAACGCCAAACAGAAGAAGAAAGGGGGAGCCGTCAATAAAGAAGAATACGTCAAATACTGCTTTGCTTGCTTTGTATTCAAATTTGTACCTCTCAATATTTTGAGATTTCATGCTTTTGTATAAGGGGATTAGTCCATCAAGTTTCATTAATACCTCCCAACTACCATTACTCATAGCGTACTTTTGACTGAATTATTAGGCATTAGAATTGCGGCGACTTCTCAATTCTTCTATCCATTCTGGACTATATTCTCCTTCCAATTTACACAAGGAATCGTTACAAATACGCCCGCGTTCGTGTAGATGTAAATCGATTGCCTTGGACAATGGGGAATACGGTTTCTAAAACTGCACTGGCGACAGAAATTGCTATTTCAGCCTCGGTTGATGACGGCATTTGCGCCCGATGAACAAGATGGTCTCGTTTTTTCTGTAAGTCTTTGATTTCTGACCATAGCTTTTGATCACTGGTAGGGCGACAAAATGAATTGAGGTCAATGTTAGCAACACTATTCAGCGATTCGAAAAGTAAATTTTCAATCCTATCTAAGCCGTTCCTAACAACAAGGTCGGTAATGAGTGTTGATGTAGGTAAGTTATGAATTAATCCATGTACTATTGGCTTTAGTAATGCGGTTTTTACAGCAACTTCTGTGGCTATGACTGCAAAAAGGAAGGCGGCAGAAAAAAAACCAGCATCCCGAAGACGTAGAGATTCTTCCAGGGCTAAATAAGCAGGTTTTGCCGCCTCTGGATAAGATAAAAAATATGATTGAAGTCGCTCACTCGTAAAGTCATTAATTATCTCAGGATAGAGTTGTTCTCGCATTTCATCGTAGAAAGCATCCATTGCAGCGTCGTTTTCATCGTAACTCATTATGCTTCTCCTAGATCACACCTGCTAAAGGTGTGTTGTAAATCTGCCTAGCTATAATTAAACATCCTAATAGATGTAAAACATTTCATCATGTTGTACAGTCAGTATGCTCTAAAATAAATTCATGTGGCGACATATAAAAGCACGGGTAATTGAATCATGAATGCTCACAACTAGCAATGGCACTGACCTAGCCGCTAAGTTCTGCAAACTTCTTGAGCGGATGTTGGGTTAACGGCAATACTCTCTGGCGCAACAAACAGCCGTTAACCCGAGATGACTTTAGACTTCTTTGTGGTTAGCCGTCAAAGTGGGCAATGATTTAACTAGCTTCATAATGCCATAACCTAAAACTATATAAACCAGGGCGGAACTGACATACAGCGGGTAATACATAGCTACCCGTGCAAAATACTGACCCCAGGATAAATCAGGATAACGGCCGGAAAGCACATAAAAGCTGCCGTTTGAAATGGCGAATGCAGCCGATGTCGCCAGCGTTATCACACCAAACTGCATTAAAAGTTCAGTCATTTTAAATGTCGAACAATAACGGCCTGCAAACCACATGACCGCATAAGTGGGAATCAGGAAAACATAGGCGGGCGACACGCACCAGCTGCTGGTACCGTTTGAGATGGCGATGGTGTCGATCAATCCGGCCAGAACCACCAAGAAGGGGAATAAGGCTTTTTTGCGGTAAAAACCGGCAAAGAAAAAAACCGCAAGCGTTGCATCGGGCAGATGCAATACGTCGCCAAAGTGATGAAAGCGCGTCAGCGCCATCAGTGCGATCAGAGGGATAGGCAAATAGTCTGCTTGCAGCCATTGTTTTATGTTCATGGTGTTTCTCCAAAGGTTAGTTGTTGTAGTGGATTGAAAGAAAGAAATTCCGGTCCGCGGTATTGTAGGTGCTGATGGTTTGATACTGTTTATCCAGCAGGTTGTTCAGTTTTGCGCTCAGCATCCAGTTTTTATTTAAATGATAGGCTGTGCGTAAATCAACGGTTACATAGCCGCCAACCTTGGTTCTGTTTTGCGCATCGTCAAAACGCTCGGTTTGAGCCATTACATGAGCGCCCAGGTCAAACTGTCCGAATGAGCGCGACAAATCATAAGACAAGGTTTTTTCCGCGCGGCGCGGCAGCCGCATGTCGGTCTCGCGATTTTTAGGGCTTAACAGGTTCATGTTCAGCTTGCTGTTCCAGCCCATCAACTGCGTCCCGATTTCAGCTTCAATGCCGTCAATTTGCGCCTTGCCGACGTTTTCCGCGCTGGATAGAAAGGTTGTCGGGTTGGTGACGTTCACGATCAAATTGTCGATATGGGTATGATAGCCGCGAAGTTCCCATTGCAGCCCATCATGGTCGCCGGCCAGCCCCGCTTCGAACGAGGTTGATTGTTCGGCTTTCAGCGAGGGATTGCCGAATCCCGGAAAATAAAGCTGATTAAAGGTCGGTGCTTTAAACGCATTGCCAAAGCCTGCAAACGGGCTGATGCCGTAGACCCCGTTATAACGCCAACCGAAATTGCCGGTCAGCTGCTCGCCGAAGGCCTCGTTTTTATCCCCGCGTACCGATGCGTTGATAAAGTGGTTGTCCAGAATGCGGCTGTGCAATTCGGTAAAAATACCCGCATCATAGCGGGAAGTTTCGTTGTAGGCGGTTGAACTGTCGACCTGATCCAGGCGGTAGTCGGAACCGATGACCAGCTGGTGATCATCGGACAAGGCGACCTCGTTCAACCAACTGACGTTCCAGCGGGTGCTGTTGAAGCTACTGGAAAATGCTCCATCAGGCGCAAAATTGTCGCCGTCGTCGCGGCTTTGTCCCAGACGCAGTATGGAGCGCCAGTTATCGACAATGTTTATACTGGCTGTGGTGCCGAGAGTTTGCTCCATAAATTCCGTTTTATTTTGGGCGGTGCCGTCGTATTCGTTTTTCCCCTCGGCCCGCATAAAAAACGTCTCAACTTCGGCATTGTTGTCGAAACGGTGGCCTAAGCGGGCGTTCAGCGCCGTGTTCAGGTAACCGTCCTTGTCGGGTTGGTTTAAACCTTTAATAGACTGCCGGGTATTAAAACCCTGGGAACCGAACTGCGATGAACCCAAACTATACCAGCTGTTTTTCCATTTGCCGCTGACAGTGCCGGAAGCGCGGTAAGTATCATAAGTGCCGCCGCCCGCATCCAGGGTGATGCTGGGCTTTTCATCTTGATTGCCTTTGCGGGTGAAAATCTGGATAACCCCGCCTATCGCTTCCGAACCGTAGAGGCTGGATTGAGGGCCGCGGATAATTTCCACCCGCTCGACCTGATCGAGAGGAATAAATTGAAAGGGTGTGGTGCCGGAAGTGACGGAGCCGACTTTAATGCCGTCAATCAGCACCAGTACATGGTCGGCATTGGTTCCCCGCAGGTAAATATTGGTATCCTTCCCATAGCCGCCGCTTTGCGACATGTCGATGCCGGTCGTGCCGCCTAACAGTTCCGGCAGGGTTTTGGCCTGCAAGCGTTCAATGTCTTTGCGGGTATAGACGGTGGCAGCAGCCGCCAGCTGGTTTTTAGCCGTTTCTGTTCGGGTGGCCGTAACAATTTGGTCGGGAAGGTTTTGCACAGTTTCCTGCGCATGTAACGGGGTATTAAACCCCGTGAGCAATAATGAGCCGAAGATGATTTTTTGCATGATGTCCTCTGCGCCGCCCGCGCATGATGGTTGTGAGTACACAACAGAGGACAAAGGAAAACGAGAGATGACGCGGAGCTGTACTGTCATTTTCGCTGACAGCCCTCCGCTGTACCGAATTACACTCTCGGGCCGGTCTCCGGGCTTATAAGTGGCGTCAGCCTGAGTCATCACCTTCCCATGCGTGAGCACAGTGGCGTCTCGATGAAACTTTTACTTATATACCGTTGCGGGGGCAGCGTCGGATTTGGCGTGAACCTTACCGACTTCCCGTTTAACCATTGGGTCTGAAAAACCCTCTGGAACCTGAAAGCAAGGCGCAATTATAGGGAGATATATTGATAAAGCAAATTTTACTGGGTAATACCTGATGACAAAATCCGATCCATCAGCTATTGGCCGGAAGTGTTTTAGTCGTCATGTCGGCAATCCCTGCCGGAATGACGATGTGCTTTTTAACTTGACGCTCTTATGAGCGTTCCGCTCAGTAGAAACCCAGGGCAGAATAGATAAAATTTCACCAGATTTTCGTTAGAAATTGACCGTGACTGTTGCCCGCACCATTCTCGGCTCGACCGGGTGTTTCATAAGCCCTGTCTGCGATGCGGCGCCGGCGGGATAGGCATATTGATAGGCGTAGGCAATGTCGTTGGCGGTCGAATCGAAAATATTGAACATATCGAGTTCCAGTTTATATTGCTTTTGTTTGTAACCCGCACCCAGATTGACGACACTGGTAGAGCCGGCCCGGAACGTACCGGACGAATCCAATGGCATGTCGCCGAAATGACGCAAGCGTACCGTGCCGAACAGGCCGTTAGGCGCAACCACGGTAGCACCCGTCGTGATGACCCTGCCCACCGAGTTCGGGATATAGCTGTTGGTTTCGCCATCTGGAGTCGCCGCATAACGCGCCGAAGTCAACGCGAGGTCGGCATCCAGCGTTAACCAATCTGTAGGTTTGTAGTAATTGGTAAACTCTACGCCGTAGCGATGGGACTTTCCGTTCACCTCGGTTGTACCGGCATCGCCAATAAACACCAGCTCCTCGTCGTTCTCCAGCCACCATAATGCCAGGGTGCTGTTCAGGCCGTTGATAAAGTTGCTGCGGATTCCGGCTTCAGCGCCGCGTGATTGGGCCATAGGCGAGATTCTGGCGGCGCTACTGTCCAGTGCCGCGCCGGTACCCGGATCGAATTGCAGCGTAGTGCCGCGCGCATCGTTGGAGTGGTAGCCGAAACCGCCATTGATAAAATATTCGGTTTTAAACCAGGGTCCGATGACCAGGCTTAGCTTCGGGCTGACTAGCGCTTGCCCCCGATTGCCTGAATTTGCCGCATTAATATCAGGATCATGCATGGCCGTGTCGAGCACCGTGACATCGTTATGGATAAAATCGCCCCTCAAACCGGCAATGGTGCGGACTTTTTCATGCCAATAAGTCTGGTTCTTCAGATAAACGCCGGCAGTGGTCTCGCTGATATTGCTGTGACTGACCGTGCTGAGATATTGTCTGTTAACGGTGTGATCCAAGCCCAAGCCCATGATTTCATCGTGACGAAGCTGGAAACCCACGGTGTTGTCCATATCAAAACCGAACAGCTTGTTGTAGCGGGTATGTTCGATATTGCCTCCGGTCTGTACCCGACGTTCAAACTGGTGAATCTGATCGCCGTCAACCGGGTTATCCGCATAACCGGTAAAGTTGGAAAATAAATTCAGATCGTAGTAGAGCGCATAGATATTGGCGTCATTTTTCCAGTTGCCGCCTTTGTTCCAGAGATTGCTTGAAAAACTGTAGCGGTTGGTTGTGCCGCCGTCCGTAGGGCTCATGGTGTCGTAAAGGCCGAGCGTGCCGTTATCAACCAAGGCTTGAGGGATCTGGTTGGTTGCCGTCCAGTCGTTGGTATAACCCTTTCCGTTAGCCGACAGACCCCAGTCGCCCTTATCCAGGGTGTAACGCAGCATGCCGTTGAATTTTTTCGAATCTTCCGGCTGTTGCCAGACGCCGTTGTAGAAATTGAATTCGCCGGCGTAAAGCAGATCGCCGTTGCCGATTTTGTTGGAGTTAGCCAGCAGGGAACGGTAATAACCGAACTCGCCGCCGGTAAACTTCAAAATGCCTTCAGGCAATTTGTCCATCGAGAACATTTTCGAATAACCGGCCGAGGAAAAATCGCCGACTTCCGCATAATACGGACCCTTGCCGTATTCAATCTTGTTCACCAACTCGGGAATGACGCTGTTAATGTCCATATAACCTTGTCCATGAGCATGGGTAGGCATGTTCATCGGAATGCCGTCGACATAGGTCGTAAAGTCGGTGCCGTGGTCGAGATTGAATCCGCGCAGGAAATATTGATTGGCCTTGCCGGAACCGCTGTGCTGGGTGGCTACTGCGCCGGGTACCACTTCCATCAGTTCGCCGTTACGGGAAAGCGGGCGGTATTCAAATTGCGCCTGGCTGACCTCGCCCTGGGATGCCGAACTGGTCGCACCGATAAGAGTTTTCGCCCGCCCGTCTTCTGTAACGACCATTTCTTCGAGCCTCACGGATTGAGGTTCCTTTGTCTTGGCGTCTGCTTGAACCATTACGCCGTTCAGGCCCAACAAAATTCCGATACTAAGGTGGATTTTAGCCTGATAGGGATGGCGATATTTTTTTCGACTGCCAAGCCGAGTTATATCGGGAAAATTTTTCAGAGTTTGCGGTGTATGTAACTGGGTATTAAAACCAGTGGCTAATAATGGGCTGAAGATGAATCTTTGCATGTGTGTTCTCTCTGCGCCGCCCGCGCATGATGGTTGATTTACACAACAGAGGACAAAGAAAGCGAGAGATGACGCGGAGCTGTACGGTCATTTTCGCTGACAGCCCTCCGCTGTACCGAATTAAACTCTCGGGCCGGTCTCCGGGCTTATAAGGGGCGTCAGCCTGAATCATCACCTTCCCATGCATGAGCACAGTGGCGTCTCGATGAAACTTTTACTTACATACCGTTGCGGGGGCAGCGTCGGATTTGGCGTAAACCTTACCGACTTCCCGTTTAACCATTGGGCCTGAAAAACCCTCTGGAACCTGAAAGCAGGAATGATTATAAGGGGTAGGGGGGATAAAGCAAATTTGCCGGATGTGAGTTTTGAGCAATTAGTTTAGTAGGCGGAAATAAGCCGAATTCAGCGGCAGCGAGAGGCGTTTCCGGCTTACGCTAATATTGAATGAAGAACAGAAGAGTTAGAGAAGACTTGGTATTGACGGTGCTCCGGCGCATGATTCCTGGGCGCGGCGCTAAAAGCAGTTATTCGAAATCGCTCAGATACAAGTTTTCGATTAATTGCCGTTCTTCTTGTGTGAGCAAAATATTGGAAAATTTCAGTTCGGAACGGCCTTGCTCGGAAAGCTGCTGGTGCCTTCGGTCAGGCGCCCGGCGCTCATTGCAGCGTCTGTTTTGGTCGCGGCGATCCGATTTCGGCCAGGCCACATAATTCTTTTTTACATGTTCCACCCACTCCGGGGAGCCGAACGGATAGGGGGCTATGCGCCTGTCAGCCGTGCGTCGACTCTTT
Organism: Methylobacter sp. Wu8; assembly: GCF_036440755.1. Taxonomy (NCBI): domain Bacteria; kingdom Pseudomonadati; phylum Pseudomonadota; class Gammaproteobacteria; order Methylococcales; family Methylococcaceae; genus Methylobacter; species Methylobacter sp. Wu8. The sequence goes on from NZ_JAZGVT010000070.1 coordinate 94,811, forward strand.
GATGTGCGCCGCGAATTGCGCCGACAATCAGATAAATCCACTGTTCATCTCCTTATTTATTTGCTTTAGTTCCATTTTTATCATATTTAAAGGAGGAAATCCAACCCCGGAGCTGGGTTATTACTCGATTGGCTTCCGTCTGGCCCCAGAATAAGAAGATTATCCGGTTGATCTCCATTCGCAATTTGGTTTTTACGGTTGCATTAATCCTCGATATTTTCCGGCGTGACTCTCAACATTTCATCAACACTGGTTATCCCGGTCGCTACCTTTTCCGCCGCACTGAGGCGCAATGGTCGCATGCCTTCAAGCATGGCCTGTTTTCGCAGTACGTTGCTGTCGCAGCCGCTGACCATGAGTTTTTTTAACGCCGGTGAGTTGCTGAATATTTCATAAATACCGATGCGGCCCGAATAGCCGGTATGCCTACATTCTTTACAACCGACCGCTTCGTAGATATGGGCGGGAGTCGGGGCTGTGTAAGGGGTGATTAATTGCGACCACTGTTCATCGTTTATGCCGACCCGTTTTTTGCATTCCCGGCATAAAACCCGCACCAAGCGCTGCGCCATTACGCCCAACAAAGTCAGTTGAATCAAATAAGCAGGCACGCCAATGTCCAGCAAACGAACCACCGCCGAGGGCGCATTATTGGTATGCAAGGTCGAAAACACCAGATGCCCGGTAAGCGACGCCTGAATCGCCATTTCCGCCGTCTCCAGGTCGCGGATTTCGCCGACCATAATAATGTCGGGATCCTGCCGCATTAAGGTGCGTATGCCGCTGGCGAAGGTCAGGCCTATATTGGCTTTAACCTGTAACTGGTTAAAGCTGGGTTCTATCTGCTCAATCGGATCTTCTACAGTGCACAGGTTGACTTCGGGTGTAGCCAGATGTTTCAGGGTTGAGTACAGCGTGGTGGTTTTTCCTGAGCCTGTAGGGCCGGTGACCAGGATGATGCCGTGCGAGTGTTGAATCAATCGGTTCCAGATTGTCTTTTCATAGTTGTTGAATCCCAGCTGTTTATAATCGCGGGTCAATACTTCGGGGTCGAACACGCGCATGACCATTTTTTCGCCAAAAGCGCTGGGCATCGTGGAAAGCCGCAACTCTATTTCTTTTGCCCCTGCGATATGGGTTTTAATGCGGCCGTCTTGCGGCAGTCTTTTTTCGGCAATGTTCATCCTGCCGAGAATCTTTAACCGGCTCATGACCGGATTCATAATGGCCGCGGGCAGTTGATAAACATCATGTAAAATGCCGTCGATTCTAAAGCGCACGTTGCCCTGGCTGCGGCGTGGTTCGATATGAATATCGCTGGCGCGCTGGTCGAACGCATATTGCAGCAGCCAGTTGACCAGATTGACGATATGCTGGTTTTCCGCATCCAGATTGCTGATCTGGCCCAGTTCCACCAATTGCTCGAAATTGTACAGGGTGTTGGCTGTTTGACCGGCGGAGTTATCGGTTGCTCCTTTTAAGGATTTTGCAAACGCGTAAAATTCGCCCAAATACCGCCTGATTTCATCGGGATTGGCTATTACCCGGGTTATCCGGCCCGGTTGGATTTTTTTAAGGTCAGCCTCCCAAGCGCGGATATAGGGTTCCGCGGTCGCAATGACGGCTTCGTCTTTGCTCACTTTGATCGGTAGAATGTTGTAATTTGCCGCATAAGCGTGACTGTAAATTAAGGTCACGGATGGAATGTCGATTTTTAACGGGTCGATGTAGTAATAGGGCAGGTTAACTTTTTTGGCCAGCCATTGGGTTAGGTTTTCAAGCGTTAAGGGTTTTGCCAGTTGGCTTTGGTCGGTTACGCCGCATTCGACAAGGATCTTGAGCGGGTGTTTGGTTTGTTGGCTGGGCGATTTTCCATATATTTGGCACTTTTTAAAGTCAGAGTCGGAAATCATCCCGTCTTCCTGCAACCAATGTAAAACCTGGCTAAGGGTTAATTTGGCCTCTTGCCGCCCATTGTCGTCAATTAATGAATGATGCATGGAATATATGTTGTATTTTGTCGGTATCGGTATTTGAGGAGGCTATGACCGGCGATTATTCCGCACGGAACGCTTCAATACATCCCAGACCGAACGCAGGTTGGATTCAGGTTCAGGTAAAATCAGGGTAATTGCTATCTCTTCAACGGCCGCAACGATGCAGATCACGGCGGCCACGCGGAACGGCCATGCCGGGCCGCCCAGGAACAGCACGTACAAGGTCAGGCCCATAGCGCCGGCGGCGATTTTGACCGCCCAGGTATGGTAGCTGGTAAAACGCCCGAACTTGAAAAAACCCGCCAGCGCCGGTAACAGACAGCTGGCGACAATCAGGCTGACGTAAAGCAGTTCACGGCCCACCATATCCGGCCACAACCACCAACAACACAAGGCTATGGTCAGATAATTGACGACGTCCGCCCAGCTGTCCAGGGTTGCGCCGAACTCGGTAACCTGTCCGGTCAAGCGGGCGGCCATGCCGTCCAGCAAATCGGTAAGAAAAGCAACCGCCAGCAACGCCATAAAGGCGATGCCGTGTCCATGCCATGCCAACCACAGTAACACCGGCGCCGCCACAAAGCGAAATCCGGTCAACAGGTTGGGCAAGGTCAGTTTTGATTGCGTACTGTTCATAAGGTAAACGTGGCGGTCAATGGTGCATGGTCTGAAAGCGTATGCCACGGTGCGTGGCCCAGCCGTTCGCACGATACCGGAGTCAAGCCGCGGTAATAAATGCGGTCCATCGGTAAAAAAGGCATCCAGGACGGAAAGCTTCGCGCGTAGCGGCCGTGAGTCTTGCGGAAAATTTCCTGCAAACCCAAATGATCGTGCAGCTGCCGGTCAGCTTGTCCCAGCCAGTCGTTAAAATCACCGGCTATGATCAGCGGCGCGTCATGTGGCACATGGCTGTCGAGACGCGCACATAACTTGCCTATCTGCAGGCGGCGCTCTTTGCCGATCAAGCCGAAATGTATGCACACAATATGCAGATCCTGATTGCTCTTCGGCAATCTTATAACGCCATGCAGCAAGCTGCGGCTGGCCCAGGGGAAGGGCGAGACATTGATGTTTTCCCAGCGCACGAACGGGTGTTTGCTCAGGATGGCGTTGCCGTGATGACCGGCATTGTATACCGCATTCTTGCCGTAGGCGTGGAAAGGCCAGGTGTTTTCGGCGAGAAAATCAAGCTGGGACAAAACCGGCCAATCCGGGATTTTTTTCTCGTGGCGCTGGTGCTCGCCCTGCATTTCCTGCAAGAACATCAAATCGGCGTCGGCGGCTATCAATGCATCCCGTATCTGGTGCAGTACGAAGCGCCGGTTGCCGACATTAAAGCCTTTATGGATGTTGTAGGTTAATACCCGTAATCCTTGTTTATTCATAGGTACTTTAGTGAGTGAAGTCAGTCTAATAAGGCCGCTTGCGGATATGCAACCGGTAAAGCACCGGCGAGATCCATTCCTCCATCAGGAAAAACAGCGCCACTATCAGGATGATGTCGATCAAACCCAGCGCCAGCGGTTCTTTTAACAGCCATATCGGCAGCAGCGATTCGGGTACCGTGTCCAGGCCTCGCGCCCGGCCGCTGTCAGTACAGCCTATCCGGCGCTTGGTAAAGCTTGCCAGCAAATCTCCGGCCATTGCCAGAGCGCCGAATAATGCCCCTGTTAAGGGCGCTATTCCGATTGGAATTGCTGCAAGGGTTGTCAATAAAACAGCCGAGCATACGCCGCGCCAGGTTTTGGCGCGGCCGAACAAGCGCTGTCCGTCAGGCAATGTTAATCCATAATCCACCGGCCAGGCCCAGCGTCTGCCTAATGCTTTAGCAGCCAGCACCGGCGCGCCGTTCGCGGCAACAAGCAACACGATAGCCTGGATGATGCAATAGAAACACAACGATAGTTCGGTCATGCTGAAAACCTCGTATTCAGGCAGTTGCATCTTATTTGACCATAGTCGGCAATCCATGTCGATTCAGACTTATGACCGACCGATACGCGTATAAAACAGGCTGCTTAAAAATGCTGTAAAATGCTGTAAAATGCCCAAAAGGCGAGTTATGCCACTTAACTTCAATTACGAGAAAACCATGATAGATAAAAAACTGCTTGATATTCTGGCCTGTCCTTTATGCAAGAGTCCGTTGATTTATGACAAGTCCAAGCAGGAGCTTATCTGCAAAGCCGACCGCCTTGCTTTCCCTATTCGTGACGACATTCCGGTCATGCTTGAAGATGAAGCCCGCGAATTAAGCAGTGACGAAATCGACGCATACTCCAAATGAGTGTGCGTTTTAAAGTCGTGATCCCGGCACGATACGGGTCGACACGATTGCCGGGCAAGCCGTTGCTGAACATTGCCGGCAAACCGATGATTGCGCATGTCTGCGAGCGCGCGCAGGAAGCCGATGCCGACGAAATTGTTGTCGCTACCGACGATCAGCGGATTTTGCAGGCCGTCACTGATTTGGGCATTAAAGCGGTCATGACTCGTGCCGACCATCAAAGCGGCACCGAAAGAATTGCAGAAGTCGCGCGGCTTTGCGACTGGGCCGGCGATGAAATCATCGTTAACCTGCAAGGCGACGAACCGCTGATTCCGCCGGCTTATATCCGTGATGCCGCTGAAGCATTGGCAGATCAAGAGCTCGCAGGCATAGCGACGCTGGCCGCTGAAATCAACGATCCCGAAGAAATTTTCAATCCCAATGCGGTCAAGATGGTTTTGAACAAAGCCGGTTATGCGCTTTATTTCAGCCGAGCGCCCATTCCTTGGGAAAGGGATGCGTTCAGCCGCTCAGGCGGCACGCCTTCCGGGAAACTGCCGTACCTTCGGCATATCGGCATGTACGCTTATACGGTTGATTTTTTAAACCACTACTGCCTGTGGGATGCGTCAAAGCTGGAGTCGGTCGAATCGCTGGAGCAGCTGAGAATACTGTGGCACGGCGAAGCTATCCGGGTAAAAATCGTAGATAAAACACCGGCCGCCGGCGTCGATACGCAAGAAGATTTGCTGCGCGTGGAGCAAGCCTTACTCGCCGTATAGCGTATTCCGGCCTACAGGGCTGTTTCGGTTTGACATAGCTTATTAATAACAGTACTTTGGGCAACATTTTTTAACTTTAACTTAAACACCGGTTTTTCAAGAGCAGTCAATGGAACAATTTCAAAGAATAAGTCGATTACCTCCCTACGTTTTTAATATTGTTACTGATCTGAAAGCCAAAGCACGAGCGGCCGGGGAAGATATTATCGATTTCGGCATGGGCAATCCCGATCAGGCCACGCCTGACCATATCGTCAATAAATTGATTGAGTCCGCCCAACGCCCCGATACCCATCGGTATTCGGTTTCCAAAGGCATCCCCCGGTTAAGAAAAGCCATCTGCACCTGGTATAAAAACCGCTTTGATGTCGATTTGGACCCGGATACCGAGGCGATTGTGACGATAGGTTCAAAAGAAGGTTTGGCGCATTTGGCGTTGGCAACGTTAGGGCCAGGGGATGTCGTGCTGGTGCCGAACCCCGCTTATCCGATCCATCCTTACGGCGTGGTGATTGCCGGGGCCGATCTCAGGCATGTGCCGATGGTTCCGGGCGGCGATTTTTTCGATGAGCTGCATAAGGCCATCATCGATTCATGGCCCAAGCCGAAAATGCTGATCCTTAATTTTCCGGGCAATCCGACCACGCAGTGCGTGGAGCTGGACTTTTTCGAGAAAATTATCGCTGTCGCCAAAGAGCATAACATCTGGGTGGTACAGGATATTGCTTATGCGGACATCGTTTTCGACGGCTACAAAGCACCGTCGATTCTTCAGGTCGAAGGCGCAAAAGACATCGCGGTCGAGTTTTTCTCACTGTCGAAAAGCTACAACATGCCGGGCTGGCGTGTGGGCTTTATGTGCGGCAACAAAGAACTGGTAAGCGCATTGGCGCGGATTAAATCTTACCTGGACTACGGCACGTTTACGCCGATTCAAATTGCCGCGATTGCAGCCCTTGAAGGCCCGCAGGAATGCGTGGCGGAGATTGCCGAGATGTACCGGAAACGGCGCGATGTGCTGTGCGACGGTTTAACCGCAGCAGGATGGCCGGTTGAAAAACCCAAAGCCACGATGTTCGTTTGGGCGCGTATCCCCGAAGCGTATCAACACATGGGTTCGCTCGAGTTTTCAAAAAAACTGCTGGCGGAAGCGAAAGTGGCGGTTTCGCCGGGCGTCGGTTTCGGTCAGCATGGCGACGATCATGTCCGGTTCGGCCTGATCGAGAACGAACACCGGACGCGCCAAGCGGTTCGCGGCATACGCAATATGATGAAGAAAGACAAGGTCATATAATAATTTTTTAACTGGAGTTTGATTTGAAACCGGTAAAAGTAGGTGTATTAGGATTGGGTACTGTCGGCGGCGGCACCGTCAATGTGTTGAAGCGGAACGCGGCGGAAATCGCCCGCAGGGCAGGGCGTGAAATTATTATCACCCGCGCTTCGGCCAAGGATTTAAACAAGCAGCGCATTTGCGACACGCAAGGCATCGCCTTAACGACCGATCCTTATGAAATTATTAATGACCCCGAAATTGAAATCGTTCTGGAGCTGATCGGCGGGGCCGGCCCGGTCAAAGACATGGTGCTGAAAGCCATAGAAAACGGCAAGCATGTCGTTACCGCCAACAAGTCGCTGATTGCATTGCACGGCAACGAGATTTTCGCCAAAGCCGGCGAAAAAGGCGTGATCGTCGCGTTCGAAGCCGCTGTCGCCGGCGGCATTCCGATAATCAAAGCGATACGCGAAGGCTTGAGCGGCAACCAGATCGAATGGCTGGCGGGCATTATTAACGGCACGGGTAATTTCATCCTGACCGAAATGCGCGACAAAGGCCGTGATTTTGCCGACGTATTGGCCGAGGCCCAAGCCCTGGGTTACGCGGAAGCCGATCCTACCTTTGATGTGGAAGGCATAGACGCCGGTCATAAATTGACCATCCTGGCATCGATCGCTTTCGGCATCCCGTTGCAGTTCGACAAGGTTTATACCGAAGGCATTACCAAAATCACCCGTACCGATGTCGAGTATGCGGAACAGCTGGGTTACCGCATCAAGCATTTGGGTATCGCCCGCAAAACGCCGGAAGGCATCGAATTAAGAGTGCATCCGACGCTGATCCCGGAACGTCGTCTGATCGCCAACGTCAACGGCGTCATGAATGCCGTTTTGGTTAAAGGCGATGCGGTCGGGCCTACGCTTTATTACGGAGCCGGAGCCGGAGCCGAACCTACCGCATCGTCCGTCGTCGCCGATGTGATCGATGTGGTCAGGGCCTTGACCAGCGACCCGGAAAACCGCGTGCCGCATCTGGCGTTTCAGGCCAATGCCTTAGTGGACATTCCGGTATTGCCTGCTGACATGTTCAGGACCGCTTATTATTTGCGGCTTAATGCGGAAGATAAACCGGGCGTTTTGGCTGAAGTGACCCGTATTCTGGCCGAGCATCAAATAAGTATTGAAGCCATCAGCCAGAAAGTACCGCTGAACAATGAAACGTCGGTACCGATTATCATACTGACGCAAATCACGCTGGAAAAAGAAATGAACGCGGCTATCGCTGAAATTGAAGCGTTAAAAACCGTTAGCGGTAAAGTCAACCGCATCCGCCTGGAAACTTTGGGATAAATAAAACATGTCTACGCAAAAACACTACACCGGCTTGATTGAACGCTACAGAGACCGCTTGCCGGTCAGCGCAAGCACCCGCATCATCAGCTTGAACGAAGGCAATACGCCGATGATTCAACTGCAAAACATTCCCCGCTTGATCGGCAAGGATGTTGAGATTTACGTCAAGTTCGAAGGCTTGAATCCGACCGGTTCATTCAAGGATCGCGGCATGACCATGGCGGTTACCAAAGCCGTGGAAGAAGGCAGCCAGGCGATTATCTGCGCCTCAACCGGCAATACCTCCGCCGCTGCCGCAGCCTACGCGGCGCGCGCCGGCATCAAAGCTTTCGTGTTGATACCCGAAGGCAAGATTGCCCAGGGCAAGCTGGCGCAAACGCTGATGTACGGCGCTGAGATTATCCAGATTAACGGCAACTTCGATAAAGGCATGTCGCTGGTTAAGGAAATCGCCGACCATGCGCCGGTCACCATCGTGAACTCGATCAACCCGTTCAGGCTTGACGGACAAAAAACCGCCGCCTTTGAAATCGTCGATGACCTCGGTTTCGCGCCCGACTATCACTGCCTGCCGGTCGGCAATGCCGGAAACATAAGCGCATACTGGAAAGGCTATACCGAATATGCCGCCAGTCGTGTGTGCAGCACTCGCCCGGTCATGTGCGGTTATCAGGCAGCCGGGGCCGCGCCGTTCGTCGCCGGTCACATGATTGACGAACCGGAAACCATTGCCACGGCGATACGCATCGGCCATCCGCAATCCTGGGATTTTGCCTGGGCCGCGCAAAAAGAATCCGGCGGCTGGTTTGACAAGTTCACCGACGAACAGATTTTAGCCGCGCAAAAAATGCTGTCCCAGTATGAGGGCATCTTTTGCGAGCCGGCTTCGGCGACATCTTTAGCTGGAGCCTTGCAGGACATCGGTTCCGGTAAAATCCCCGAAGGCAGCAAAATTGTCTGCACCTTGACCGGTAACGGCTTGAAAGATCCCGATACCGCTATCTCGCAATGCGCCGCAGCGCATCCGGTGACGATTGAAGCCAGTCTGGATGCGGTTAAGCGGGCTATTTTGGATTGTTTATAAAGACAAATTTCACCACGAAGACACGAAGTTCACGAAGAAAAATAAGGCAAAAACTTCATGTTCTTCGTGTCTTCATGGTGAATTAATCCATTTTTCTGCAACTCATCCGAGAACGATCAAATAATGTAAAGCCGATGGCGATGTCGGCATATTCGACTTACGAAAACGGTGTTCGTCAATAGTGTGCGAATGCGCTCTTGTTCGGATTACATGGGTAGCTTACACTTTACAGATAGTTATTTTTCAGGAGATGCGTTATGACGGCTGTGACATTTGATACGCTTAAATTCGTTGAAAAACTAAAATCTGCGGGTGTACCCGAAGAACAAGCCAAAGCAATGTCGGAAGCTTTCCGTGATGCATCCGGTGAAGCTGATTTAGCAACCAAGCGCGATCTTAAAGATACTGAATTAAGATTAGAGTCACGCATTGACAAGCTCGATACGCGTATGGGAGGGGAGTTGATGCTGGTAAAATGGATGCTTGGCGTTATTATTGCGGCTGAGGCTATGCCGTGGTTTGTTAAGCTATTTACATAGCTAAGCAAAGTTCACTGTGCGTACCTTTTTTGAGAGTTAGGGATTTAATTAAAGCCCAACCTTCTATCTTTTGGCACGCGCACGGCACGCCCTACGCTAAGTTTTCAATAAAACCTTCGTGTTCTTCGTGTCTTCGTGGTGAATTTTTGTAAAATTTAAAGCCGACCAATGTCGGCTTTTTTATTGGAAACCCCATGTATTATCAAGGTGTAAAAAAAACCATAGTTACCCGTCCTGTCCCGAAAAAACGCGCTAACCTGGGCCAAATGCATCCCATATTGGAGCGCATCTTTTTAGCCAGGGGCTTAACTTCGGAAGCGGAACTGGACAGGACGCTGGCAAAACTGCCGTCGCCGTGGCTGCTGTCGGGCATGGAAGCTTTGGTCGGGCATTTGATCACGGCAATCAATGAGCGGCAAAAAATTTGCATCGTGGCTGACTTCGATGCCGACGGCGCTACCAGTTGCGCGGTGGCTATCAAGGGCTTGCAATTGCTGGGGGCTGGGGAAGTTTTATTTGTTGTACCCAACCGCTTTGAATACGGTTACGGCTTGACGCCTGAAATCGTCGATCTGGTTCAGCTGCAAAACCCTGATGTGATTATTACCGTCGATAACGGCATATCCAGCATAGACGGGGTTAGGGTAGCTAAAGAGTTGGGCATAAAAGTCCTGATCACCGACCATCATTTGCCGGGTCATGAGTTGCCTGTTGCGGACGCCATCGTCAATCCGAATCTGGCCGACGATCAATTCCCCAGCGGCGCGCTTGCCGGTGTCGGCGTTATGTTCTATGTGTTGATGGCTTTAAGGAGCCGGTTAAGGGAACAGAACTGGTTCGAGCTTAACCAGGTTCAGGAGCCTAATCTTGCCCAACTGCTTGATTATGTCGCATTGGGTACGGTCGCCGACGTGGTGGCGCTGGATCAAATCAACCGGGTTCTGGTGCATCAGGGTTTGTTAAGAATACGCACGGGGCGGGCGCATCCGGGGATCAATGCACTGATCGAGGTATCGGGCAGAAAACCTGAAGCCATTTTTGCCTCCGATTTGGGTTTTGCGCTGGGGCCTAGGCTTAATGCGGCAGGGCGTATGGACGATATGTCGCTGGGCATTCAATGCTTGCTGACCGATGACCCGGCGCTGGCAAAAACAATGGCGCTGCAACTCGATGAGCTGAACAATGACCGGCGGGAAATCGAAGGGCAAATGAAAAACGAGGCCACGGCCTTGTTAAGTGAGATGAAACGCCTGGATGAGCACCATTTGCCGGCGGGGGTCTGTTTGTTTGATGCAAACTGGCACCAAGGTGTTATCGGTATTTTGGCGTCGCGGATTAAAGACCAACTGCATCGTCCCGTTATCGCCTTTGCGCCTGCCGGAAAAGACGAGATAAAAGGCTCGGCCCGCTCGATTCCCGGCGTTCATATTCGAGATGTGTTGAGTGACATTGCCGCCGCACATCCTAAATTGCTGAGTAAATTCGGCGGACACGCGATGGCCGCAGGTATGAGTTTAAAAATGCACGACTACCCGCCTTTTGCGCTGGCTTTTGATGAAATGGTCAGAAAGCGTCTGGCAACTATCGATCTGGAGCAAAAAATCTATTCCGACGGCGAGTTGACCGAACAGGAAATGACTATCGAATTTGCCGATTTGCTGCAAAATGCCGGTACTTGGGGGCAGGAATTCCCCGAGCCCGTGTTCGACGGGGTTTTCGATGTGATTCAATCGCGTATTCTCAAGGAACGGCATCTTAAATTGGTACTGAGAAAACCGCACGGCAATTTGTTGATCGATGCGATTGCTTTTTATGTGGATAAGCCGGAGAACTGGTTGGGGTTGCGGCATATCAAGGCGGCTTACAAACTGGACATCAATGAGTTCAGGGGTAATCGTAGCGTGCAGTTTATAGTGCAGTATCTGGAAAAAATCACATAAAAAAGGGCGGATAAACCGCCCTTTTTTGCAGATAACGCAATACTATTTTTGGGGTTCAGCAGGCGCTGCTGAGGGTGCGGGTTCTGCTGCCTTTTCAGCCGGTTTGGCGGGTTCTTCCGCTTTAGCCGGTTCCGTTGCTGCGGGAGCCGCCGCTTTATCGGCTTCAGCAGGCGCTGCTTCGGTAGCCGCAGGTTGTTGCTCTGCTGGAGCTGCGGCGGCTTCGGTTTTGGGTTTTTCGTCGGTCAACGGCACCAGAATTTCTACTTTCGCCTGTTTACGCAATGTTTCTATCATCTCTTGAACTTTTTTGCGTTGCAGGAAAGGCATCAGTTGGTCTTTAACCGCTTCCAATGGAGGAGGCGTTAATGCACGCGAATCTTCTTTTAAAATCACATGGTAGCCAAACTGAGTCTTAACGGGCTCTTTAGTGTATTTGCCTTTTTCCAGTGCGGCCACTGCTTCAGAGAAAGGAGCAACCATTTGCGCGGCGGAAAACCAGCCCAAGTCGCCGCCATTTTGCGATTCTTTGGCATCCAATGAGTTCTTGTTGGCTAATTTCGCAAAATCTGCGCCTTTATCCAATTCAGCGATCAGTTTTTTAGCTTCCGCTTCGGTTTTAACCAGGATATGGCTTGCCTTGTACTCAGTACCCTTTTCAGCGGCAACTTTGCTGTCGTATTCGGCTTTGATTTCCGCATCGGTTACCGGGTTGGCTTTGAGGAAGTTTTGCAGGTCGGCTTGAGTTAACAATGCTTTTTTCGCGGCTTCAAGCTGTGCTATGAGTTCAGGCGATTTGTCCAGTTGCTTTTGTGTGGCGTCTTGAACCAGCAATTCGCGCTGAACGAGTTCCTCAATCAGTTTTTCTTTAGGGAAGGTCTGTCCGTGGCTACGTTCGGCAATTTCTTTTTCCAACGTTTCAAGCGTTGATTTGGCGATATACTGACCGTTGACGACAGCAACAGCATCAGCTTTATCAATAGCAGGGGCAGCAGTCGTAGCAGGAGAAGCGCTGTCAGCGGCTTTTTCTTGGTTACAACCGGCAAGCAATGCCGTGCCGACAACAAGCAGAGGGATAAATTTTTTCATTTATAATTTTCCTTTGGTTTCTTCAGAGGGTGAGAGAGCATTAATGCCTAAGGCATGAATTTGTTGTTTCATCATGTCGCCCAGCGCGTTATATATAAGCTGGTGCCGCTGAACTAAAGATCGCCCCTCAAAAATTTCAGCGACGATAGTGACATGATAGTGTCCTCCGCCGCTACGTGCGCCGGCATGTCCGGCATGCGCCGAACTGTTATCAATGATTTCTAAAAGCCCCGGATTAAAGGCTTCATTCAGCAACTGTTTGATTAATTCGGATGTCATTGTGGCAAGACCTTTTTAAATGGTTTAACGGTAACTTTGGCGTAAACCCCGGCGTCGATATAGGGATCAACATCCGCCCACTGTTGGGCCGCTGTCAGGCTGTCAAATTCGGCAACCACCAGACTGCCGGTAAAACCGGCCGCTCCGGGGTTGTCACTGTCAACTGATGGGTGAGGGCCGGCTAAAATCAGCCTGCCGGCATCCTGTAACTCTTGCAGACGCTTGAGATGCGCCGGACGCACGGATAGTCTTTTTTCCAAGCTATCCGCTATGTCTTCGCTGATAATGGCATATAACACGTTTTATTCCTCTGTATCGGGTATGTATTTATATAAAAAGACCATTTGCAGCAAAATGAAAACAACCATTAAGGCCGGTACGCCGAACGTTTTAAAGGTAACCCAATCATCGGTGTCGTAATTGTACATGACATAAAGGTTGATAAAGCCTACGCTGATAAAAAAGCCGGCCCATAGGGTGTTTAATCGTTTCCAGATCAACGTGGGCAGGGTTAAGCTGCCGGACAGCATTTTTTCAATGAAGGTTTTTTTACCAACATATTGGCTACCCAAAAAGGCTGCGCCAAACAACCATTCTATGATGGATAGTTTCCATTTGATAAATTGCTCGTCCTGCAAATAGAGGGTTGCGCCGCCCATCACCAGGATCAAGCCCAAGGTAATCCACTGCATGGTTTCAACCTTGCGGTGTTTAAACCATGCGTAGACTACCTGAATGATTGTTGCCACGATGACAACGGCGGTAGCGACATAAATATCGTAAAGTTTAAACGCGATAAAAAATAAAAGTATAGGGAAAAATTCGAAAAGCTGTTTCATTAGTAGCCGAAAGTGGGGTGGTCAGGCGTAAGCATCTATTCCTGTTATCAATTGAGCACGTTGATCTTGCAGTGGCGCATTGAATTCCTGGGTGTAGGCGGAAAGTGCTCTTAAGGTTCGCGAGTTGGTTGGTTTGATAATATTGTCCTGGCTTGACGAATCAATGGCTAGGCTAACATTATCCAGCGTTTTTTTAATCTCTTCGGGTGAAGAGGCTTGATTAGATTTTTTGTTTTGCTCATCTATTGAAACAGAGAGTTCATTTTTATCTTTATTTTGCGCACTATTATTCCGGCCAACTTTCTGGTTCAGGCTAATAGGCTGAAAAATTAATGATGAACTATGAATTCTCATATATGAGGTGAGTCGTTATGCATATCTAACTGTTGTTCATTGTAAAATCTTTGATGCGGAATGTACATGCTTGAATGGTCGTTTCTGCTAGAATATCGATTATTTTTGGAGCGGATCTGTGGATAAAAACACAAAAACAGAACTAGAGGCCGGCGCGTTCAGACGTTTAGTCGGTCATTTGCAAAAAAACACCGACGTTCAAAATATCGACTTAATGATTTTGGCTGATTTTTGCAGAAATTGTCTGGCCAAATGGTATATGGCGGAAGCGGTGGAACAGGGCGTAGAGATGGATTATGAGCAGGCTAGGGAAGTCGTTTACGGTATGCCTTATAACGAATGGAAAGATAAATTTCAAACCGAAGCCACTGCGGAACAGTTAGCCGCTTTCGAACGCAAACAACAAGCCAAATTACAATGACAGACAAATACGATGCTATATTTTCCGGCGTTATCGGCCAAGATTATGAGCTGCTCAACTTAATCTGCCCTTTAGCAACCAAAATGAGCCGACTGGTAGGGGATGCGGTCTCGGACTATGCTGCGCATACAACCGGTAATCTCACAGTGGTGGAACTGGGCGGCGGCACAGGGATTACCACTTTATCGCTGCTAACCGCGTCGGACAAACTGAATATCTTGAGCATTGATAACGAGCCGGTCATGCAGGAACAGGCCAAAAAGCATCTGCATAAATGGGCGACAGAAGGCAGGCTGGCTTTTTGCGGCGATGATGCGTTAACGGCATTGAAAAACATTGCAACCGGTAGCGTCGATATAGTGGCTTCCGCTTATACCCTGCATAACTTTCTCGATACCTATCGCAACGAAGTCATACAAGAAGTTTTCAGGATTTTGACACCGGGCGGCCGCTTCATTAACGGCGACCGTTACGGCTTGGATGATGTTTCCAAGCATACGCGTACTGTCCAGGACGAAGTCAGCGGTTATTTCAAGGTATTAACCCAGATTAACAAGCTGGACGTACTGGAACACTGGATAGTGCATTTGTTTAGCGATGAATCGGAAAACCACGTTATGCGCGAATCAGTGGCGTTAAAACAACTGCGCGATGCCGGTTTTTCAAGCATCACCCTGAGCCACAGACTTGAAGTCAATGCGCTGGTGACAGCGACAAAGCCCGACTGATAAAAAGCGACCCATGAAGCATATTTTTCTGTTACTTGTGATGACGACCCAACTAAGCGGCTGCGCGAGTTTGGGCAAAGGTATGGCTGAAGCCTTTCTGGAAAAACAGCAAGCGGTCGATACCCGTCTTTGCGAAATATGGGGCAAGCCTTTCAAAGGACTTGCGCCGAATCTGGGTAATAAACAAGGCAAAATGAAGGTGCTGATGGTGCATGGGGTGGGCGATCATTCGCCGGGATACTCCACGCAATTTATAGAAAAACTGGCTAAAGAACTGGATTTACCGGTGATGTCGTCGCAGTATAAAAACATCGGCCTAACCAGCCGCCTGGATAACAGCAAAAACCTGGGCAACTTGAGAATCAACCGATTTTTAAGCAAAGACAGAAGCAAGGAGTTGCTGTTTTATGAATTAACCTGGTCCATCATTACCGCCAAGCAAAAAGAAGTGCTGGCCTATGATAATTCAGGGGAATATTCATTTCGCAGAGCCGAAGTCAATAACATGATGAAGCTGTTCTCCAATGATACCGGGCCTGATCCGATTATCTATCTGGGAGAGAGCAGGAATGACATATTGGTTTCATTCGGCCAATCTTTCTGCTGGATGACCAAAAGCAACTGGAACGACTTGCCTGACGATAAAGTACAAGCCTGTTCATTTAATGACGACAGCGCCGCAAAAAACATGCTGATTGATCAGTATGCCTTTGTTTCGCACAGCCTGGGCAGTCGGATTATTGTTGACGGTATGCAACGCATTGCTTCTTTAGTGGACCAGCGCGACGCTGATTTCAGTGCGGCATTAAAGCGCAAAGAAATCCCCATTTATATGATGTCCAATCAACTGCCGATGTTGCAGTTGGGGGAAAAACTACCCGATGTCAGCAATCAAAAAGAAGCGTATTGCAAGGAGAATGGAGAAAAGTACAGTCAACGCATGTTGGCTAAAACACCGATCATTGCCTTCAGCGACCCTAACGATTTGCTCAGTTATGCGATTCCGCACGGCTTCGTGGAAAAATATCTGGATTCAAGGTTATGCACTGAAGTCACCAATGTTAATATTAATGTGGCGACCATCCTTGACGCATTCGGTCTGGGTAAATTCGCCAACCCTATCGACGCCCATGTCGGTTACGATACCGATGACCGAGTGATTGCGCTTATCGCCAAAGGCATTGGCGACTCCAATACCTCCGGGGTTGTGAAAGACCGTTGCCGATGGGTTGAGACGATAGATTAGGCGGGAGTTGTGCCGGACCCGAGACGAATATTTTGCGCCAGGCACGAATCCAGCGCTGTGAACTTTTGCGAGCATAACGAAAGCGATGCTCGGAATAATCTGGAATTTATTTAGAATAAATTGCTGAATTTCTATAAAATTACCCATTACTGTAACAATTCTTCAGATCAAGTCTACATGGACCTAAAATTTCTCGATTTTGAACAACCTATCGCTGAATTAGAAGCGAAAATTGAAGAACTCCGCAATGTCGAGTTCGACAATAATATTAATATTTCCGATGCGATTAAGCAGCTGGAAGATCGAAGCCAAGCGCTGACAGAGACTATTTTTACCGATCTTTCCGATTGGCAGATTTCTCAGCTATCCCGGCATCCGGGTCGTCCCTATACGCTGGACTATGTCGAACATATTTTTACCGATTTTCATGAGCTGCATGGCGACCGCGCTTATGCCGATGATCCGGCTATTATTTGCGGATTAGCGCGCCTTAACGGAGAGTCGGTTATGGTGATCGGCCATCAAAAGGGCCGCGATACCAAGGAAAAAATTTATCGCAACTTCGGCATGCCGCGCCCGGAAGGTTACCGCAAGGCGTTACGCATGATGAAAATGGCGGAACGTTTCAAAATGCCGGTTATTTGCCTGATCGACACGCCGGGAGCTTATCCGGGCATCGGCGCGGAAGAGCGCGGCCAAAGCGAAGCTATCGCCAGAAACCTGTTTGAAATGGCCAAGCTCAAAACGCCGATTATCTGCACCATCATCGGCGAAGGCGGTTCCGGCGGTGCGTTGGCCATCGGCGTCGGCGACCGTTTAATCATGCTGGAATACAGCACGTATTCCGTAATTTCCCCGGAAGGCTGTGCATCCATTCTGTGGAAAAGCGCCGATAAATCACAATTGGCTGCCGAGGCGATGGGTATTACTTCGGATCGTATACGTGAGCAGGGATTTCTCGATGAAGTCGTCAGGGAACCTTTAGGCGGCGGGCATAGGAACTTTAAAGCGATTGCCTCGAATTTGAAGGAAGCGCTGGTTCGCCATATGCACGAGTTGAAGAGTGTACCCGTTGATACAATGATGGAAAGGCGCTATCAACGGATTATGAATTTTGGGGTTTTTGAGGAAAGCGGGAAGTAACGCTTAGGTGCAAGGCGAAAGGCGAAAAGCGAAAGGTTCGCTGCTTTACGAGGATTTCCACGAGAGTATTTCCAGGCTTGATCTTGAGCACGGGCGGCAAAGGCTTTATGTCGCCTATAGTGGCGGAGTAGATTCTCATGTGTTGCTGCATTGTTGCGCTTCAATACCTCGACCCAAAGATAAGATTACCGCCGTTTACGTTCATCACGGCCTGCAAGCCGAGGCTGAATCCTGGGCTAAGCATTGCGAAAAAACGGCAAAAGAACTAGGCGCCGAGTTTTTAACGTTACGGGTTAATGCCAAACCGACGCCGGGCGAAAGTCCCGAAGAAGCCGCCAGAAACGCCCGATATGACGCGTTAAAATCGCTCATTAACGCCGGGGATGCGTTGCTGCTTGCCCAGCACCGGGAAGACCAGCTGGAAACGGTGTTGCTGCAATTGTTTCGCGGCAGCGGCTTGCGAGGACTATCCGGGATGCCGGAGCGCATGGCTTTCGGGGCGGGCGTTATGCTCAGGCCTTTTCTGGATACGCCCAAGCAGGCGATTATCGATTACGCTCATGCACATCAGTTAAGCTGGGTTGAAGATCCCAGCAACCAAAGTAATGATTATGACCGTAATTTCCTGCGCAATGCGGTTGTGCCGTTACTGAAACAGCGCTGGCCTGCAATCGATAAAACCGTAGCCCG
This sequence comes from Methylobacter sp. Wu8, assembly GCF_036440755.1. Classification (NCBI taxonomy): domain Bacteria; kingdom Pseudomonadati; phylum Pseudomonadota; class Gammaproteobacteria; order Methylococcales; family Methylococcaceae; genus Methylobacter; species Methylobacter sp. Wu8. The sequence continues at coordinate 112,839 of NZ_JAZGVT010000070.1, forward strand.
TTCGGCAAAGCATTGTGCCGATGCACAGTTGCTGGTCGAGGAAGTCGCTGATGAATTGTTCGGCGCGGTTTTAAATCCAGAAGACAAGACCTTATGTATCAGCTGGCTGATGGAACATCACAGCCATCCGCGGCAACTTATCCTCAGGCATTGGTTTCGGTACTTGGGGCTAAAAATGCCTTCGCAGGCTTTTATCGGGCGAATTTTAAGTCAGGTGGTTGCGGCGGGCGAGCATCGCGATCCGGTATTGTCAGGACAAGGGTACAACATTCGCCGTTACCGGAATAAACTGTATTGTCTGACGAATCAATCGGCACAAGAATCCCTGCAAGACCTTGTTTGGCCTGTCGGACAAATGTCGATAAAAGTCAGCCATGACCGGACATTATTCTGTGTGCCTTCATCGACAGGGATACTCCGTGAACAATGGCTAAACGCTAAGGTCGAGATCAGATTCCGCAGGGGCGGTGAAAAAATCTGCCTGCCGGGGCGTCAAGGTCATCATTCGCTGAAAAAACTGTTTCAGGAAGCGGCTATTCCGCCGTGGGAAAGGGATGTGACGCCTTTGGTTTACCTGAATGGTAAGCTTGCCGCCGTGGGCGATAAATGGATCAGTGCCGCGTTCTACGATGAAAAACCTCAGGCTTGCGTCAGTTTGTCCCTGCAAAGTTAAGAATTAAACCCAAAAGACAATGACGAATTTTGTATTGTCGATTAAAATGCACCAGTTTTACCTAACTTCATCAGTTTTCACTGAAGTCTAAAATCCTACATGACAAAATACATCTTCATTACCGGCGGCGTCGTCTCGTCACTTGGCAAAGGCATTGCCGCATCTTCGCTTGCCGCTATTCTTGAGTCTCGCGGCCTCAAAGTCACCATGACCAAGCTCGATCCTTACATCAATGTCGATCCGGGTACGATGAGTCCTTTTCAGCACGGCGAGGTGTTTGTTACTGAAGACGGTACCGAAACCGATCTCGATTTAGGTCATTATGAGCGGTTTCTTAAAACCACGATGACTAAAAAGAACAGCTTCTCGACGGGACAGGTCTACGAAAGTGTTTTGCGCAAAGAGCGTAAGGGCGAATATCTGGGCGCGACGGTCCAGGTTATCCCGCATATTACCGATGAAATTAAGCGCCGTGTATACGAAAGCGCCGACGACTGCATCGATGCCAGCGGCAGGATAACCCAGGGCGCGGTCGATGTCGCCTTGATTGAAGTCGGCGGTACGGTAGGTGATATTGAATCCTTGCCGTTTCTGGAAGCTATCCGGCAGATGCGTTTTGAGCTGGGCTCCGAACGGTCGTTGTTTATTCATTTAACACTGGTGCCGTACATTCGTTCCGCCGGTGAAATAAAAACCAAGCCGACCCAGCATTCGGTAAAAGAACTGCGCAGTATCGGCATACAGCCGGATATTTTGATTTGCCGTTCCGAACAGCCGATACCGCACAGCGAACGCCGCAAAATTGCGTTGTTTACCAATGTGGAAGAAAAGGCGGTTATTTCTGCGGTCGATGCTGCTTCGATTTACAAGATTCCGTTGTTATTGCATGAACAAGGCTTGGATGACATTGTCGTCAACAAGCTGCGTCTGGACGTGCCTCCGGCGAATCTGACCGAATGGGAAGCGGTCGTTGATGCGCTGGAACATTCCGTCAATAAAGCGACCATCGCCATTGTCGGTAAATATGTCGATCATTCCGATGCTTATAAATCATTGAATGAAGCGCTGATACACGCCGGTATCCGCACCCGCACCAAGGTCAATATTGTTTATATCGACTCGGAAACGATAGAGGATGAAGGCGTTGCCAAGCTGAAAGGCATTGACGCCATTCTGGTGCCGGGCGGCTTCGGCGAGCGCGGCGTGGAGGGCAAAATTGCCACGGTCAGGTATGCGCGGGAAAATAAAATCCCTTATCTGGGTATTTGTCTGGGCATGCAGGTTGCCGTTATTGAGTTTGCCCGCAATGCGGCCGGATTGGAAGGCGCGCACAGCACCGAATTCTTGCCCAAGTCGCCGCACCCGGTGATCGGCTTGATTACCGAATGGATGTCCGAGGACGGCCAGTTGGAAATCCGCAGCGAAGACTCCGATTTGGGCGGTTCCATGCGCCTGGGCGGTCAGCAATGCCGGTTGCAATCGGATTCACTGGCTTTCCAGCTATACCAGAAAGATGTGATTACCGAAAGGCATCGGCATCGTTACGAGTTTAACAGCCAGTACCTGGAAAAACTGGAACAGGCCGGCATGCGTTTTTCCGGAAAATCTATCGACGGCCGTCTGGTCGAAGTGGTGGAAATACCCGATCATCCGTGGTTCCTGGCTTGCCAGTTCCATCCTGAATTCACCTCGACGCCGAGAAAAGGCCATCCGCTGTTTTCCGGTTTTGTCGTCGCGGCTGTTGAACATAAAAAAGGTACAGTGTAATGAAATTATGTGGTTTTGAAGCGGGTCTGGATCAGCCGTTTTTTTTGATAGCCGGGCCCTGCGTTATCGAGAGCGAGCAACTGGCGCTGGACACGGCGGGTTACCTTAAGGAATTAACGACCCAGCTGAATATCCCTTTTATCTACAAGTCGTCTTTTGATAAAGCCAACCGTTCGTCGCACGAAAGTTATCGCGGTCCCGGCGTGGAAGAGGGGCTAAAAATACTGGAAAAAGTCAAACAGCAAATCGGCGTGCCGGTGTTGACCGATGTGCATGAAGATACGCCGCTGGCCGAAGTCGCGTCGGTCGTTGACGTGATGCAAACGCCTGCGTTTTTATGCCGGCAAACCAATTTTATTCAGCAAGTTGCCTCTCATGGCATTCCTGTCAATATCAAAAAAGGCCAGTTCCTGGCGCCTTGGGATATGGTGCATGTCGCCAACAAAGCCAAGGCGACCGGAAACCAGCAGATTATGGTCTGCGAGCGCGGCGTATCGTTCGGCTACAACAACTTGGTTTCCGACATGCGCTCATTGGCGGTCATGCGCGACACCGGTTGCCCGGTGGTTTTTGATGCGACGCACTCGGTGCAACTGCCCGGCGGACAAGGCACGGTATCAGGCGGACAACGCGAATTCGTACCGGTATTAGCCAGAGCGGCGGTAGCGGTAGGCATTGCAGGACTGTTTATGGAAACCCATCCTAATCCCGCGGAAGCAAAAAGTGACGGCCCCAACTCCTGGCCTTTACACAGAATGAAAGAATTACTGGAAATTTTATTAACTATCGACAAGGCGGTAAAAACAACCGGCCTGATCGAAACAACTCTCTAAATAAGGAAACATAATGACTGCAATAGTAGATATTCGTGCAAGAGAAATTTTAGATTCACGCGGCAACCCGACCCTGGAAGCGGACGTAATTTTGGCGTCCGGCGTGATCGGCAGCGCTATGGTTCCATCCGGTGCATCGACCGGCGAACGCGAAGCGATAGAATTGCGCGACAATGACAAAGGCCGTTATTTGGGTAAAGGCGTATTAACAGCGGTTAACAACGTTAATACTGAAATTCGCGCCGCGGTTGTCGGTATGGATGTTGCCGACCAAGCGGGCATCGACAAAAAAATGATCGCATTGGACGGCACTGAAAACAAAGGCCGTTTAGGCGCCAATGCGATTTTGGCAGTATCGATGGCGGCGGCTCATGCAGCGGCTAAAGAAGCGGGCGTACCTTTATACCGGCACTTGAACACCAGCGGTAAATTCGTGATGCCGGTACCGATGATGAACATCATCAACGGCGGCTCACACGCGGACAACAGCGTTGATTTGCAAGAATTCATGATCCTGCCCGTCGGCGCTCCTACTTTCCGCGAAGCTATCCGTTACGGCGCTGAAGTTTTCCATAACCTGAGCAAAGTTTTAAAAGGCAGAGGCTTGGCAACGACTGTCGGCGACGAAGGCGGATTCGCACCTAACCTGTCTTCTAACGAAGAAGCGATTGAAGTCATTCTGGAAGCGATCGAAAAAGCAGGTTACAAAGCCGGCGTCGATATTTACTTAGGTATGGACGCAGCCAGCTCCGAATACTACAAAGACGGCCGTTATGAGTTATCGGCGGAAGGCAGAAGCTTCAACTCTGTTGAAATGAACGATTTCTTTGTCGAATGGGTTAATAAATACCCGATCATTTCTATCGAAGACGGCCTGGATCAAAACGACTGGACCGGCTGGAAAGATCAAACCGAAAAATTGGGCAACAAAATCCAATTGGTTGGCGACGATTTGTTCGTGACTAACCCCGCTACTTTAAAAGAAGGCATTGAGAAAGGTATTGCCAACTCAATTCTGATTAAAGTAAATCAAATCGGTACTTTGACCGAAACGTTGGATGCGATTAACACCGCTCACGCGGCAGGTTACACCGCTGTCGTATCGCATCGTTCAGGCGAAACCGAAGATACCACCATTGCCGATTTGGCCGTTGCAACAGGAACAGGACAAATCAAAACCGGTTCTTTGAGCCGTTCCGACCGTGTCGCCAAGTACAACCGCCTGATGAAGATTGAAGAAGAGTTAGGCGAGTTGGCGGTTTACGCAGGCCGTAGCGCGTTTAAAATGCTGTAAAAAAGCAGACGAAGGGCGAAAGGCGAAAGACAAAGGGTGGAAATCATGAGTCTTGCGCCTTTAGCCCTTAGCCTTTTGCCTCATCCATGAAAATCCTCATTGCAATCATCATCCTGTTGATTATCCATTTTCAATACCGGATATGGATTGGCGACGGCAGTGTTGCGCAGATTGAAGCTTATCAACAGCGCCTTGATGTTTTGAAAAAACAGGCCGAGGAAAAAAGACAGCGCAACGAAGCGCTTTACGCTGAAGTGCTGGATTTAAGAAAAGGACAGGAAGCCATTGAGGAGCGGGCCAGGGACGAATTAGGGATGATTAAGGAAGATGAAACGTTTTTTCATGTGCTTGAATAAGGCGAAAGACGAAAGGCTAAGGGTGAAAAAAGCACCAGCCTTTCGCCTTCAGCCCTTCGCTTTTTTTATCCATGACCCATTCAATAAAATTCTGGGCTATCGTGCCCGCTGCCGGTGTCGGCAAACGTATGCAGGCCGATCGGCCTAAACAATATCTGGAACTTGCAGGGAAAACAGTCATAGAACATACCCTGTTACGCTTGTTGCAGGCCGATGTTTTTGCAGCCATTGCCGTTGCGGTTTCCGAGGAAGATCCTTACTGGCCTGAGCTGGCCGTATCGCAACATAAAAAAATCATCGCCGCTCCAGGCGGCAAAGAGCGGGCAGATTCCGTGCTCTCCGGGTTAAAGACCATCAGAGATCAGGCGTCCGATGAAGACTGGGTATTGGTGCATGATGCTGCCAGGCCCTGTATTACAGCGTCCGATATTCACTATCTGATTGATTCGCTGGTTAACGACGACGTGGGCGGAATTCTGGCTTTGGCATCGCCCGACACCTTAAAACAGGTGCAAGGTAACAGTATCACCGGAACGCTGGATAGAAGCCATATCTGGCGGGCATTGACGCCGCAAATGTTCCGTTACGGCATGTTAAAAACCGCACTGGAACAGACGCAAGGAAATCCGGCCATCACCGACGATGCCAGCGCCCTGGAATTACAAGGGATGCAGCCGAAAATTGTCGAGGGCCGTCCCGATAACATCAAAATCACCCGCCCGGAAGACCTGGCATTAGCGCAATTTTATATGGAGCAACAATGATTAGAGTAGGTCAAGGTTACGATGTTCACCGCTTCAAAGACGGCGGCGACGTAATACTAGGCGGGGTAAAAATACCTTACGAACAAGGCCTGGAAGCGCATTCCGACGGCGACGTGGTTTTGCATGCCTTGTGCGATGCGATATTGGGCGCGGCGGCCTTGGGCGACATCGGCAAGCATTTTCCCGATACCGATCCCGAATTTAAAGGCGCCGACAGCCGCGTGTTATTGCGCCATGTTTACGGCATCGTGCAGGAAAAAGGCTATAAGCTGGTCAATGCGGATATTACGATTATTGCCCAAGCGCCTAAAATGTCGCCGCATACAGCCACGATGTGCCGCAATATCGCCGACGACTTGCATGTCGATGTCGATTGCATCAACGTCAAAGCGACCACCACGGAAAAGCTGGGTTTTGAGGGACGAAAGGAAGGCATTGCCGTGCAGGCGATAGTCCTTATCGAAAAGTAAATTCAGACATAAAGAATGGAACACGGATGGCACGGATTAGGCTGATAACCGCTGATTAAAAGCAATCAGCAAACTTGGTTGCGGCTTTTAAAATCCGTTTAAATCCGTCTGATCCGTGCCATCCGTGTTCCGTTGAATAGTTGCCTTATGCAAAATATTGAAATCCCCATCTGGCCTTACGTTTACGGCGGGCCGTCCGGCACCGGCAAAATCCGCAGTTTACCCGAAGACTTTATCGTTAAAGAAAATCTGTCGTTCGAACCGTCGGGTGATGGCGAACACGTTTTCTTGCAGATAAAAAAGAAAGGCGAAAATACCGAATATGTCGCAAGGCAGTTGTCCAGGTTCGCCAATGTCAGGCAGCGCGATGTCAGTTATGCGGGCTTAAAAGACCGCTACGCCGTCACGACGCAATGGTTCAGCGTCTGGTTGCCGGGCAAAGCCGATCCTGACTGGACGCTGTTTGAATCGGACAGCATCAAGGTGCTGCAAGCTGTGCGCCATGCCAGAAAGCTCAAGCGCGGCGTATTGTCGGGCAACAGTTTTAAGCTGATTATCCGCAACTGGCAGGGGGATCAAGCAAAAACCATCCGACAACTGGAGCAGATTAAAGTCAACGGCATCGCCAATTATTTCGGCTCGCAGCGTTTTGGCAATGAGGGCCAGAATGTCAGCAAGGCTTTGGGCATGTTTGAGGGAGCGAAAGTGGGCCGGGAGCAACGCAGCATCTATTTGTCGGCGGCCCGGTCTTATCTGTTTAACCTGATTTTGGCTGAACGGGTAGCTCAAAATAACTGGAATCAGCCGGTTGTCGGCGACACCTATCAATTCGATCTGTCGCACAGCTGTTTCCAATCGGATCAGCCGGACGCTGAAATTATCCGACGGCTAGAAGCAAAAGAAATTCATCCCACCGGCGTGTTATGGGGCAGGGGAAATGCCGATGTGTCCGTCGATGCGCTCGCTATTGAACAAGCCGTTATCGATACGCACCCGCAATTGGTTCAGGGATTGATGGCGAGTGATGTTGACCGGGATAGACGCGCCTTAAGGGTTAACGTGCAGGATTTACGCTGGCAGTTTATTGATGATGCGGTGTTAGAGCTTTGCTTTACCTTACCGGCTGGGAGCTACGCCACGTCGGTGTTGCGGGAAATTATTGTATAAAAAGAACACCACGAAGACATGAAAAGCACGAAGAAAAACATAAAACTTCGTGCTCTTCGCGCCTCGGCAATTGCTCCTGCATTGCTCTACCTCCTGCATCCATGCAGTCGTTCGTGGTGAATCAAAGTTTTAATCAGCGGTTTACCACGTTGTACTTAGGAATGTGCATGAAATAATTTGAGTAAGTTTTATTTTTCATTTTTTAACCATGAAGGACATGAAGAGCATGAAGGACATGAAAGGTTTAAGTCTTCATGTCCTTCATGCTCTTCATGGTAATTGCCTAAATTAATTTATGCACGATCCTTAGTCGGTTTTTCTAAGTAAAAACGGCCCCAAAACCAACGCATCCAGACCGGCGGCCTGAAAGGCGCGAATAGCCTCGTCGGCAGTCCGAACAATAGGCTCTTCGTGCATATTGAAGCTGGTGTTAATGACGCTGGGTACGCCTGTAACATCGTAATATTCTTTAATAATATCGTAATAGTCCGGGTTGTCTTCCCGGCGTAACACTTGCGGGCGCGCCGTGTTATCGATATGCACGGCGGCGGGAATATTTCTTTTCGCCAGGTCGGAAACATGGTAGGTAAGCGTCATAAAGCGCGCGGTAATATGATCTTCTTCCCATTCCGGGAAATATTCCTTCGCATGTTCCTGAAGGATAACCGGGGCAAAAGGCATGAACTCGGTGCGGGCAAACTTTTTGTTCAGCCAATCGTTAATGGTTGGATCATTGCACGCCGCCATTACGGTGCGATTGCCCAAGGCGCGAGGGCCGTATTCCATCTTGCCGTCGGCGCGCGCAATCACCTTACCGTCGGCTAATAATCCGGCAACGGTCAATGCAAGATTGTCGGGTTCTTCATACGCGAGTCCCTGTTTTTCGAGTGCGGCTAATGCATTATCGCGGTTAATTTCGGTGCCCAGATAAACTTGCTGATTAAACTGGGGTTCAAAACCCTGATTCAAACGTGAGTAAAGCTCAAATGCGGCGCCTGTCGCCAAACCGCCGTCACCCATGTTCGGATGTACATAAATGGTTTCAACTTCCGGCAACGCCAGGATCAGTTGATTCAGTTTTACATTGGAAAATACGCCGCCGGCTAAGGCCAATTTGGCGACTTTTAATGCTTTGGCTTGATCTTGCACCCACTTGCAAATCAATTTTTCGGTATAGGCCTGAATACCGGCCGCTACATCTTCTTTGGACAGATCGGCGCACAATTCCTTAATAACGGATTGGCCAAGGTCGGACCCGAATTTTAGAACAACCCGGACCAATTTAGAGTCAAAAAGTTCATCCCAATTTTCTCTGTTGGTATGCGCAAGTAAACGGGATAATAACGGCTCCGGCTTACCGAAAGCGGCCAAACCCAATACTTTGCCTTCATGTCTGCTGGGCTTAAAGCCTAAGTAAATGGTAACGGCGGAGTACAATAGACCGATGCTGTTTATCTGATGCAAATGGTCTACATGCCGTAACTTTCCGTGTTCGCCTATCCAAACCGAACCCCAGGAAAAGTCGCCTACGCCGTCCAAAGTAATCACACCTACACGTTCGTTGCCAAAAGGCGAGGCATAATAAGCCGATGCGGCATGGGCTAAATGATGTTCGACCGTTTGATAGGGTTTTTGCGCCAAAATCCCTAGCGGGGTTTTACGCCGGTGAAATACGCGACGATAACGCTCAAATTGCTTTTTCCAGAAAATACTTCTGACTGACGTATCGGTTTTCGCCACCTTGGCCATATGATCGTAATATCGGTTAAGATAAGGTATTTGTTGCCGGCGCGATAAATTAGCCTTGGCGACTATATCAACATCTTCAGCGTTCAATCCCGCTATAGCTAAAGCTTCATCGATTGCGGCATGAGGAAAGGAGCCGTCATTTTTAATCCTGGAAATACGTTCCAATTCAATAGAAGCAACCAATTTGCCATCGATTAAAATTGAAGCGGCGGAATTATGATGGCAACGATCATTAATGCCGAGAATAATCATAAAAAACTCCAAAGAAATTGTTCTTAAGGTGGAAACTATGGCGGATGCAATCATTATCCGCTGGGTGAATATGTCATAATCCGTCAACAGAGACATTTTATCATATATAAAGTTCATGTAATCAACGCCCCCCTTAAGGGGCTCATGGGGTATCAGCAATCCGAGTTAACGCGATTAACAGGATGAGGAGATAAAAACAGTTTATAACGCCACTTGCATAGAAAAATAGAGTTTGGAAAGGGGGATGATTTAAACAGTATTCAGTAAAATGAGGCCGACTCAATGCATTAAAAATAGTATAAGTATGTTGTTTATATAGTTATTATATTTATCGTCGGCAAGTATTTGGCCTGTATTTTAGATTTTTAGCGCTAAGTTGTGTGAGCATATAAGTTATGTGGATTCGATAATAAAATAAATAATTTTCATTATCTGTGGTTAAATGCAAGCCTAAATCATATTGATTTTTTAATTTTCAATGCCGCTCATTTTCTTTATACAGGAATTAATTATGCAGACTAAACTTGAATTCTTGCTGGATAAAATAAAAGTCCTGGAAAACGAACTGGTCGATGAGTTACAAAAGCAACAGGAAGAGTTTGCCTACGAAGTTACTAAACGGCGGGTTTATTTTGAAGAAAACGTTATTATTCGGCATAAGGAATATGCCAAACATTTATTTAAATATATAACCGATGCGAAACTGAAACATATAATCAGCGCTCCATTTATCTGGATGTGTATTTTCCCTGTGATATTAATGGATGTAACTATCAGCCTGTATCAGGCAGTCTGTTTCCCTATTTACGGTATCCCCAAAGTAAAGCGGCAAGACTATATCGTCTTCGATAGACAATATCTCAACTACTTGAATCTTATAGAAAAGATAAATTGCGCCTATTGCAGCTATGTCAATGGCTTGTTTGGTTATTTGCAGGAGATAGCCGGTCGCACAGAACAATTCTGGTGTCCGATTAAACACGCCAAACGCATTAAAAACTTACACAGCCGCTATCAGAAATTTACCGATTACGGCGATGCCGAAACATATCGCTCTAAACTTGAGCTAACCCGGCATGATTTTAACGATTTATAATAAAATCAAGGCATGCCTGAATAACTCATTAGCCCGGAACATTCGTTGCTAAGGGTAAACAATACTGGCTTGCGGGCCGAGATCGTCGGTTTCTTCGATATAGCGAATTTCATCGCCCACTTTTAACGAATCAAACCCGGTCCCTGATACACTGTTTCGGTGGAAATAAATTTCCCGGCCATCTTCCGATTCAATGAGGCCGTGGTCTTTTTCCTGTAATAACCGGATTACGGCGCCTCTGCTTTGCAAGTCATGCGTTTTAACCTTACCGCGTTGAATTCGTGCGTAATCCTCCAGTTGTCTGGTCGCAGCATCAAATGCATCGCGGATCGCTACGTAAACATCTTCATAAGCCTGCTTGTCATGGTGCTCTCGGCTGATGACCAATTCCTTGCGCGGCGTAGTGATGTCAATGCGGATATGGTATTGATTGCCTTGATGGTGATGGTGATGTTCGGCTTCGACCGCAACCCGGCAACTCATAATATGCGAGTGGAATCTGTCCAGTTTGCCCGCTTTTTCGCGAATTCTGGCTTCTACAGCATCAGAATGAGGTATTCCGCGAAAAGTGATTTGTAATGGGATTTGCATGTTAGTCACCTTATTGAACTTAGCTAAAAGCAAGAGTTTACTGTTGCTGGAGCAAGGAATAATTAAATCTTCATCTTTTTCTGCGTTATATTGAATTTAACTGCCCCTTTATTTGTTTTATCGGCATAATCAAAAATATTAAATAATAAACCTATCAGTTAAAGAGTTCCGGTTTTATTTCTTTATAAATAGTATTAAATGCTGATAGTGAAACAAAAAGTTCAGTGTAAACCTATTGGTATAAATACTTAGAGCCACAGTAGTTTCAGTATTGCGCTGAAAGATAAATGAATCTTTATGGCAGTTTGATAGGCGGCATGGGTGGGACCGCCGGTTATATCTGTCCAAACAGTGTCGGGAACAATGTTCTGGAAATGCGCTTAAATGGCGGTTATCATCAAAATACGGATCTCATTGCTGTGTCCGGTGTGTTTAATGGTCGATATTTAACTTAAAATCGGTCATAACCTTTATTATACGGTAATCATTTTTTACACAAACGCATGCTTAATGCTGGCAATCAATAAAACCAAGCTCTCCGCGAAGACTATATAACCTATGAAAAACAAACCGTTGGATCCTGCGCAACTCTATAAGCCATGCAATATTGAACAATTAAAATTCAACTCCACCGAGGAGCTTGAAGACATAGACATTACCGTCGGCCAGCAACGCGCCGTAGATGCCGTCAAATTGGGTATCCGCATGCATAAAAACGGCTACAACATCTTCGCAATGGCGCCTTCCGGCACAGGCAAACTGACTACCGTAAGACAGTTGGTCGAGCACGAAGCCAGCCGCCAAAACATTCCTTCGGATTGGTGTTATGTCAACAACTTTAATCAGCCTGCCAAACCGAAAGCGATTAAGTTAATGCCGGGGCAAGGCAAGGTTTTCAAGCACGATATGGCGCAGTTGATTGACGAGTTAAGCATCGCCATTCCTACAGCGTTTGACGGTGAAGAATACCGTTCCAGAACGGGTGAGATTGAAACCGAATCGCGGCAACGGGAAATAAGCGAACTCAACCAGTTACGCGAAGAGGCCGTTAACGCCCATATTATCCTGACGGAAACTCCGACCGGTTACGCATTTTCGCCGTCCGATGAAAACAACGAGATTATCAGCCCCGAGCAGTTCGGCAAGCTGGATAAAGACAAGCAGCACGAAATTCAAAAATCCATTTTTGAGTTGCAGGAACGCCTGGCCAAGCTGCTGAAAAATTTTCCGATCTGGCGCAAGGAAACCAAACGCAAGCTTCAAGCGCTCAACCGCGAAGTTGCTGAGCAGGCCGTCAATCATTCCATAGACGATCTGATCGAAAAATACGCCAAACAAGAGGCCGTCCTTGACTACCTGAATGAGGTTCAGAAAGATATTGTCGAACATGTGCTGGATTTTCTTCCGCGTAGCGAAAAGATGTTTCCTTTCATGGAATTGCAGCAGGAATCCAACCCGTTTAAACGCTATTACGTTAACCTGATGGTGGATTTCAGCGACAAGAAATCGGCGCCGGTCATTTACGAAGACCATCCCAATTACAGCAATCTTGTCGGCCGTATCGATCATCAGGCCTATATGGGGTCACTGGTCACCGACTTCACGATGATCAAGCCCGGTGCGCTGCATAAGGCCAATGGCGGCTACCTGATTATCGATGCCCGGAAACTGCTGACTCAACCTTATGCCTGGGATACGCTTAAAAGGACCCTTCAGTCCGGCGAAATCCGTATTGAATCGTTGGAGCGGGCGCTCAGCCTGATCAGCGCCTCATCGTTGGAGCCTGAATCGATTCCGCTTAATTTAAAGCTTGTCCTGATGGGCGAGCCGCTGATTTATTATCTGCTGAGCCAGTATGATCCTGAATTTCATGATCTTTTTAAAATCGCGGCCGATTTTGACGAATCGGTTTCCAGGGAAGACAGCGTTAACGATTACGCCCGTTTGCTGGCGACGATCGCACGCCGCGAGAAGTTACGACCGCTGAGCCAAAATGCAGTCGCCCGGATTATAGAACACAGTTCCAGGATGGTCGGCGATGCGGAAAAACTGCTGACTCATTTGCGCAGTATCACGGATTTGTTAACGGAATCGGACTATTGGGCCGAAAATAACGGTCACGAACATATCGTTAACATCGACGTGCAACAAGCCATCGATCACAAAACTCATCGGCTGGATAAACTCAGGGAAAAGCTGTACGAGAATATACACCGGGGCACCGTATTAATTGACACGGAAGGCCGGGTCACCGGTCAGGTCAACGGCCTTTCGGTATTGCAGCTGGGCGAATTCAGTTTCGGGCAACCCTCACGGATCACTGCAACCACCCGCTTAGGCAGCGGCAAAGTGGTGGATATTGAGCGCGAAACCGAATTAGGCGGCGCTATTCATTCAAAAGGCGTATTGATCTTATCGAGTTTTATCGCCTCCCGGTATTCCAGAACAACGCCGTTCTCGGTAGCGGCTAGTCTGGTGTTCGAGCAATCCTATGGACATATTGAAGGCGACAGCGCCTCTCTGGCCGAGCTTTGCGTTATCCTGTCGTCGATTGCCCAGGTCCCGTTACGGCAGGATCTGGCGATCACCGGTTCGGTCAATCAGCTGGGGAATGTGCAGCCGATAGGCGGGGTTAATGAAAAAATAGAAGGTTTCTTCGATATTTGCACCCAAAAAGGTTTAACCGGCAGTCAGGGAGTGATCATTCCCGCCACTAACATTAAGCATTTGATGCTGCGCTGGGATGTGGTGCATGCCGCTAAATCCGGCCAATTCAGTATTTACGCGGTATCAACCGTAGATGAGGCGTTTGAGCTACTGACCGGAATGGAGGCCGGCGTTACCAACGAGCAAGGCGTTTATCCGCCGGAATCGTTTAACGGCCGGGTTGACGCACAGCTGTCGCAATTTACCAAAATTAAAAAGGAGTTTAATAGAAAACAGATTAAGGAAGCATCAAACCCAGGTTCGGACGACTGAAGCTTGTGACATCCCTATGTCCCGGCAATCGGACATAGGGACATCTTAAGGCAAAAACAATTGCGCGGCGGCACTGGGGTTTGAAGCAAAGTAGCAGTGCAGGTAACTGGCCGTTAACCGTTTTAGCTGATAAATGGCTTCCCCTTCCGAAGTGTTTTGCACTCGCTCACCAAAGGCGGCAGGGACAAGCGGCGACTCTATCAGGGAATGGTGAAAAGTGTGGCCGCGCAATAATCCGCCGGGCATCGGCGCGGATTGATATCCCAAGCCTTTCAGCCGGTTTTGCATAACGGTGTGTCCGGGTAACAGGCCGACCATGTCACCGCGCAAACCGGCTTTATCGGTCAATGATTCCAGCAAATACAACATGCCGCCGCATTCGGCGTATATCGGTTTGCCCTGTTGGAAGTGTGTTTGCAACGCCGACTTCATCGCCCGATTATCCTGAAGCGTTTGCAAATGCAGTTCGGGATAACCGCCCGGCAGGTAAATACTGTCCACATCGGGCAGCACCGCATCGGCAAGCGGCGAGAAGAAAACCAGCGTCGCTCCCATCGCCCGCAGCAGATCCAGGTTGGCGGCGTAAATAAAGGAAAAAGCGGTATCGCGGGCTATGCCGATGCGGATGCCGGCAAGCAGCTGAGGCGGCGCTTTATGAGCGGGCGATATAAATTCGACGGCTTCCGGCAAGTCTGCCAGCCCGGTTGCAGCAATTGCCGCTGCGGCGGCCGACATCCTCGATTCGAGATCATGCACTTCTTCGGCCTGAACTAAACCCAGATGGCGTTCCGGCAATACAAACCGGTTATCGCGCGGCATCCCGCCGAAATAGCGCAGATCGGGCGGCATGCCTTGCAGGATCATTTCGTTATGCCGGATGCTGGCGACGTTGTTGGCTAAAACGCCGGTAAATAATAAGTTAGGCCGATAATTGGCAAGTCCGTAAGCAATAGCGCCGAGCGTTTGGGCGGAGCCGGTGGCATCGATCGCCGCCAGCACCGGCACCGAGAATAATTCGGCAATATCGGCGCTGCAAGGTTCGCCATCGAACAAGCCCATGACGCCTTCGATCAGGATCAAATCCGCTTCCAGCGCGGCTTCGTACAACAATCGCCTGCATTCGGCTTCACCGATCATCCAAAGGTCGAGCTGGTACACCGGCAAGCCGCAAGCGCGTTCCAGTATCATCGGATCGAGAAAATCGGGGCCGGATTTAAATACGCGGACTTTGCGGCCTTGCTCGACATGATAGCGGGCCAGCGCGGCAGTTATCGTGGTCTTGCCGTGATTGGATCCGGGCGCGGTGATGAACAGGGCAGGGCAGGATTGTGAGTGTGAACTGAAAGATGTCATTACACAGATGGTAATAGATTAATGAGGTATTTTCGTGCTTTTGCTGCTTCTTTGGCTCGGGCAGATGGATGGTGGATTCGATAGCAGCGAATGTCTTTATATAAATCAAATTCCCAGAGTTGATGGTTTGAAATGCCTTCGTTTGAGTAGTCTCGGCCATTCGTACACACTTGATTTTCACCGTGAATGGGAAAAAGATCGCGTCGATAGGGGACTGAAGTCATTCCATTGGCAAAGATTATTATTTGTGGTTTAAGAATCTCAATTTGAGCTTTAAGCAATAGCGCTGAATATTTTTTTATGGTTTCAAAATATTTACAATGAATTGGACTTCCTTCTTTCCAAGCAAAGCAAAACAAATTTGAATAAACTAACCCGTCTTTTCCGCATTTATCTGATACATCCCTTGTAAAGTTATGGAATGCGTATCCTTTTGAATCTTTTTCTTCTTCCAGTTTGTTTTTGAAAAATTTTTGATGTTTGTTCATTGATCTTTCAATGTAGTCATTCAAGTTAGTAAATTCTTCATTTTTTTTCAGAATATTCCACTCTCTTGTTTCGCTTCCAATAATCATGATTTTGTTTTTTGCGAGAGGATATTCATCAAATACGCTCGTCAAAAAAAGTCCAGACAGATTAGCCGGGCTTTTCCCTTCTGGATGTTTCCTGTCAAGATACATAATATCCAGGTTTTTTAATATTTTAGAATATTCATTGGCAAGAGAATTGTTATCCATTTAAGTTTTCCTTGTATACCAGTTTCTGGTTTTAAGTTTTATTTCCAATTGGTTGCAGTCATCTGAGATAACAGCACCGCGACCGTGTTACGGTTCAGGTGATAGCCGATAAAAACCAGCTCCGAATCCTTTGCGGATTGTTTGGCGGTATCGGCGCTTATAGCCACCCGTGTACGCACGCCCTGTACCAGAATGGATTGTTCAGGTGTGGATATAAAGCCTTTGCAGCGCAGTAAAGGTTCGGCTTTTGCCGTCTCGATCAACGCGTGTTTCAGCGTTTCCGCCTGCTGCGGCTCTTGGCAGCGCAATACGAACGACAGCCAGCCCGGATCCTGTTCGTGGAAATGTTTGTGCGTTGCCAGTCCGTGACTATGGCCCGCCAAACCGGAATGGGCGTGGCCGTTCAGTCTTAGATGGCTCGTCAAGGTCGGCGTATCGGAACCGGGTATCGGCGTAAACCGGTGGCTGTGCGGCGTGAAGGTCGGCTGGTGCAGGCGCAGGCCCAAGGCCAGCCGGATGTCCAGTTGCGCGTTGTAAGCGAGTTCGAGGAAACGCACGTTCGGTGCGCGGTCGCGAACCCGTTGTTCCGCTTGTAACAAAGCCTCTTCATCCAACGCGTCGACTTTGTTCAACACCACCACATCGGCAAATTCGAGTTGCTGCTCAAACAAGGTCGCGACTGAATCGGCAACCGCAGCATGCGGGCTGTCAGGATTGTGTTCACGGTCGAATTGATCGGACAGCAGCAGCGGCGTATCCACGACGGCCAGCGTCGCATCCAGGATGAAATCCTTGGCCAATTCGGGCGTCTGCAACAGCTCCATGACCGCAGTAGGCAACGCGAGCCCGGAGGTTTCGATCAGCACATGATCGACATTGGCCCGCCGCCCGGCGATGGCCTGCATGGTCGGGATAAAGTGTTCGTCATCGCCGTAGGCAATCAACCCATAAGGAAAATCATGAATCCGCACATGTTCGTCATCGCCAACGCAGTCGTTAATCAGCGCGCCGTCTATCGAAACCTCGCCGAACTCATTAATCAATAGGGCCAGGCGGCGGCTTTGCCGGGTTTTAATCAGGCTGCTCAGCAAGGTGGTTTTACCGGAACCGAGAAAACCGGTAACGATGGTGACAGGAATCATGCTTCGATATTCCATGCTTGCAACTGCGCTAAGACCTTATCGAAAATCGAGGCGGCGAACGGGTATTCAAGTTTCGGACGCTTGATGACCAGCAACGGTATATTCAGCGCCTGCGTTGCGGCCACTTTGGCGTTATAGCCGCCTGCATCGCCGGAATCCTTGGTGATTACGCAATCTATTTTCAAATCGCGCCACAAGGCTTCATTGAACGCTTGCGAGAACGGCCCCTGCATCGCGCAAATATGGCTGCGCGGCACGCCCAGATCGATGGCCCGTTGGATGAATTCAGGTTCGGGCGTCATCCGTACAAACCATTCGCGTTCGGCGGCGCCCGGCGCTTGAAGAAAGGTAGCCAAATCCTTTGAGCCGGTAGTCAGGAAAATGCGTGATCCGAAGGCGATGGCTTGTTTGGCAGCTTGCTCTGTAGACTCGCATTCAATGCCGCTGTCTGCTGCAAAAGAGCTGGGGCGCTCATAGCGCAGATAGGGGATAGCCAAACTTTTCGACAAGCCCATCAATTGTTCCGAGATCAGGCTGGCGTAAGGATGCGTTGCATCGACAATTGCCCGCGCCTGATTTTGGCTTAGCGCCTGTTTTCGCGCTTCAACGCCCTGATGCCCGGCCCAGACCGACACGCCCGAACAATGCCGGGCCGCAACCTCGCCGCCGTATTCAGTCGCCGCGGACACCACGACCGGATAACCTTGCCCTGCCAATTCGTTAGCCAGTGCATTGCCGTCGCCGGTGCCGGAGAACACCCATAGCGCGTGCTTGGGCAGTTCATCAACAACCGGCTGTTCGGCGGGCGTATCCCAGTTATTGTAGCCACGCGGGGTAAAAATAAAGCTGCGTTTGCGCTGGGTGAAGCGGTTGCCGATCACGATCGTGGTCAGCATGTCGAACTGCAAGGACAGCAAGTCCTCCAGATGGTGAATGCTGACTTTCTGGCCGGGCCGATAGGCATTGTGTATTACGCCGCACAGTGTCTTAGGCGATTTGGATTCCAGCATGATGTTGATAATGCGGTACACGCCTTCCTGCCGACCGGCGCTTTGTACGTTATACAACACGCAGGCGAGGTCGGCCTGGGCGATATGGCGTCCGCGCTGTTCTATCCAGTCCCAGGGGCATAAAAGGTCGGACAGGCTCAGCGTCGCAAAGTCGTGCGACAACGGCGAGCCCAATAACGAGGCGCAGGCATTGGCGGAAGTAATGCCCGGTATCACGTTGACCTCATAGTCGTCATCTTCGCGCATTTCATCGAAAGCCAGCGCCGCCATCGCATAAATGCCGATGTCTCCGCTGGAAATCAGCGCGACTTTAGCGCCGCTACGGGCTTTTTCAATCGCCAACAAAGCGCGCTCACGTTCCTGAGTCAGCGGCGGCGTGTGGATTTCCTTGCCGGTAATCCAGGGCTCTATCCAGTGCAAATACAGGTCATAAGCAACGATCACATCGCTGTCCCGCAACGCCGCTTGGGCCCTAGGGACGATCAAGTCGCTAAATCCCGGTCCGACCGAAACCAAATTCAATACACCTTTCATTCTTTTATCCACTGATTATTGCTCTGTATATTTAAAAGCTATCACCACGAAGGCGCGAAGAACTCGAAGAAAAAACTTCGTACTTTCGTGGTGAATTTGTTTTTTTCGCGCGGGTTCCCAAGCTGGAGCTTGGGAATGAGCGATCTGGCGCACGGCGCGCCCTACATATTATCTTCAACCACGGCAACGGCCACTCCACCCAAGGCCGTTTTCGGCACGATCAATCTGCCGCGCGAACCGGTAATCAATGCACAAGGTTCGCATACGCCCGGCAACCCCACATTCTGCTGCACCCAGTCCGAGGCTTTAGTCACCCAGGGCCTAGCCGCGACTGTCGCACTTGCCAATACGCGCAACGGTAAATCGTGCTGGCGGCAAAACTCCAGCAAACCCGGTTCGTTGGCCTTCAAGTCTATGGTCGCTATTTCGCGCACTTCATTTAACTGCCGATCGCCGAGCGCCAGTTTTACTGCTGCCGTGATTTGTCCGGCAGTGACGCCTTTGCGGCAACCTATACCGACGACCAGCGGTTTCAAGGCTTCGGTCGCCGTGGTGATGACCGGCACCGCACCGATTGCATTGGCGACGCGATAAGCCAAACGGTTTGCGCCGCCTTCATGACCGGCCAACAGCGACACCGCGAATCGTCCTGCTTCGTCGAGCACCACGACGGCCGGGTCGCTATGCTTGTCCTGCGCCAAGCCATCGAGAAAGCGGACCGCAATGCCGCCGGCCGCTATCATGATCCATTGCGCATGCTGCCGGTAGGCGGCGGCAAACTGTTGTTTTTGGCCGGTGACAGTATCGAGCCAAGGCCGATAAAGTACGCCGCCAAGCCGTTCTTGCAAGGTTAAAGCCAAGGCTTCGCTTTCCGGCCGCACCAGCCAGATGCCGCAATCAGTCATGCCGCTGCCTTTTCTTCTGAAACACACATTAACTTAAGCAAACAAACCATATATTCAATCAATAAAATGTAAGTCGATTAATTCACCACGAAGAAAAGCTAAAGTAGAACCTTCGTGTTCTTCGTGTCTTCTTGGTGAAATGTTTTAGGAACATGCATGAAAATAGTTTTATTCATGAACCATGAAGAACATGAAAGGCATGAAGAATTTAACTCTTCATGTCCTTCATGGTAATTGTTTAAATTAATTTATGCATATCACTTAAGTTGTCGAGGGCGACTTTTGCTTTTTCACGACCCGGAATATATGCGTGAAGTCTTTCGAATACAAACTGGATTCGGTTTGATCTTCGCGCCCCAAAGCTCTACCCACTAATAGCATCGTGGTCAGGTTCCACTCGCTTTTCTTGGTTTCTTTAAGAATGGCGCCCAAAGTCCCCTGGTAAGACCGCTCTTCCGGCCAAGTTGCCCGATAGACCAGCGCCACCGGCGTGTCATCCGGGTAATGCAGGCGCAGGTCGGCGACTATTTTTTTCAAATGCGGCCCGGACAGGAAGATGCACATCGTCGCTTGGTGTTCGGCCAACCGTGCAATCGATTCGAGTTCCGGCACGGCGGAGGCGCGGCCGGAAACACGGGTTAGGATCACGGTTTGCGAGACTTCCGGCTTGGTCAGCTCGGCTTTAATGGACGCCGCCGCCGACGTGAACGAAGACACGCCCGGCACAATTTCGTATTCGATACCGAGGGCATCGAGCCTGCGCATTTGTTCGGCGGTTGCGCCGTAAATGGCAGGGTCGCCGGAATGCAAACGCGCCACATCGGAAGCGGCTTCCTGAGCGCGACGGTAGCAGGCTTCCTGTTGTTCAAGGTCGAGCGTGGCGGTGTCGATCAGTTCCGCATCGGGGCGGCAATGTTGCAGCATGTCGGTAGGCACCAGGGAGCCTGCATACAGCACCATGCTGACCCGGCCGAGAATAGCCGCGCCGCGCAACGTGATCAGATCGGAAGCGCCGGGGCCTGCGCCGATAAAGTAAACTTTCATGCGTGTCTTCTCTCTCTGGGTGTTTTGCGTATTAATAAGGTGGCGAGATAGCCCATCGCTGAGGTGGCGCATAAATCGCTGACATCGTCGGCCAGCATTTCGTCTTCCAAGCCTATGCGGCGGGCAAATGCGCAGTGCTCGGCGATGCCCATTTCCCGGAGCAGCGCCAGCACCCAGGGCAGGCGCGGGCCGATCTTCATCAGCACGACGATGTCATGGCTTTCGATGTCCTGCCGCAAAGCGGCCGCGTCTTCGGGGCAGGGCAAAATCAAGGTGCGCTCCTTGCCTACGCCCAACGGCCAGCCCATAGCGGAGGCCGCAGCCGCGTAGCTGGTGATGCCGGGAAAAGTGCGGTGCGGCAAACCCGGCAGATATTCGCGCAAAGCTGCCAATATGTAGCCGTAAGTGGAATAGGTCAGGCTGTCGCCTATGGTCAGGTAAGCCACGTTCAGCCCTGCGCGCAAATCGACGGCGATGGTCTCGGCCAGTTGCGCGTAATGATCGCTCAGCACGCTACGGTCGGGGTCCATCGTAAACTCGATTTCCCGTATTCGTTGCTGATTGATGTCGATGCCCGCTAAACATTGCAGGGCCACCGAGGTTTCCGAGCTGTGCGCACGCGGTGCATAGATGATGTCGGCCTGTTGCAGCGCTTCGACCGCCGCCAGCGGGATGTAGCCCGCAGGCCCAGGTCCTACGCCTATGCCCCACAATGTACCTAACAAACTCATACTGCTCCTCTCATAAGTAAGTATTATCTCGTTCCCACGCTTCGGCGTGGGAATTCAGTCTGCAACGCTTCAGCGTTGCGGGACGCTGGCCATTTACTGCGGCATTCCCAAACGGGAGAGACTGTGAAAGTATTATCCAAATTAGGCTAAAAACATTTTTCACCACGAAGGCACGAAGAACACGAAGTTTTCAATGTATTGAATTAAGACGATTGTTTTTCCTCGTGCCTTCGTGTCTTCGTGGTGAATTCTTTAATTTTTTCTAAAAACGAATACTTTCACAGCCTCGGGAGCGTGGGAACGATGTGCCCAAAGCATCGCCTTGTAAATTAAACAGCCTCACTTCGACTTTTTTCACGGCAGGCACACGGCCATGAACAAGCGCGGCGATTCGTTGTTCGACGTCTATCCATAACGCCTGCGAACCGGGTTCGTTCGTTAACCGTTGAATGGCCGCTTCCACCGTGTTGGCCTGTTCCAGTTCCCGCGCCAGAAGACTGTTAAATCCGCGTTCCGCCGCTATCCGCGCCACGACATTCATGGCCATGTCGCTCCTGCTGGAGTGCGTATCCCATACGCCGTCGAGCACTTTGGCAAGTTTGCCCGGATGTCCCAATAACCACAACACATCCAGATGGCGCTGTTGTTCGGTCAAGGCCTGCTGTAAAAAATCTAACGCGTCGCCAAGAAAATTGGCGATCTGCACCGAGCGTTGCTCGGGCAACCCCAGAACGTCTTTGGCATAGACGCGGCCGATTTTGCCGGGCAGCAACGCAATGCTGTTCGCATCATTACCCAGCGCGACCCGCACATAAACCTCTATCGAGGCAATCCATGACGCCAGCGACAAGGGCTCGACGATGCCCGAAGTGCCGAGTATCGAGATACCGCCGACTATGCCCAGCTTCGGGTTGAAAGTCTTTCTGGCAATCGCTTCGCCGTTGACACAGCCTATGGTCAGGTCGAAGCCTTGATCCTTATTACCGCACACTTCGAAGGCCGCCTGCCGCATCATCCAACGCGGAGTAGGATTGATTGCGGGCTCTCCAACGGCCACGCGCAGGCCGGGCTGGGTCGCGGTGCCGACGCCGTCACCGGCGAAAAAGCGTATTTCTCCTTTGTCGTTCCTTCTCACCTCGGCGAAGATGGTCGCTCCGTGCGTGTTATCCGGGTCATCGCCGCCGTCTTTCAAAATTTCGGCGCGTGTTGTGTGTTCATTCAACACGCGGCTGTCCTGTATCGGTACGTTTAAATAATGAATGTCGTCCGGCAATGTTATTTGCACCTGTGTACGTCGCTCGCCGTGCAGTAACAGATACAGCGCAGCTTTAACCGCTGCCGCAGCGCAGCTGCCCGTGGTGCGGCCGCGCCGTAAACCGTTCGCTGCGAGCACGCTGAGATCGAATTCTTTAAGCTCCGTCCGAGCCATACTCTGCAAGCTGGTTCACCGCATCGATCATCAAGCCGTTGACGACAGTCGCCGCCCACGGCGAACCGCCGCGCGTGCCGGTGTTGGTGATGCGCGGCACTTGCAGGCAGCGCTTCAACTCCGCCTTCGACTCACGGGTGCCGACAAAGCCGACCGGCAAGCCGATCACCAGCTGCGGCCGCCAGCCGTGTTCGCGGATCAGGCGTACCGCTTCCATGATCGCAGTCGGCGCATCGCCGATCGACAGCACGATGTCGTTGCCGAATTTTTCGAACGCGCGCCGTATTCCGGCTGCGGAGCGGGTGATGCCTTGGGTTTGCGCCATCAGAACCGTCTCGCGATCATGCACCCCGCACCAGGTTTCGATGCCGAGCTGTTCGAGTAGCGCGCGCTTTAGGCCGGTCTGCACCATAGTTACGTCGGTTACCACCTGCTTGCAGCGCAGCAGCGCGCGGATGCCGGTTTCGACAGCCCCCGCCGAAAAATAAATGTCATCGACCGCGTTAAAATCGCCGCTGGTATGCACCAGCCGTTGCAGCACGGTCAGATGCGCCTTGGGGAAGACCGACCAGTCGCGCCCGGCAGCAATGATGCGGAAGCTTTCGGCCTCTATCGGATGCGGCACGTAAGGCGCAAATTCCGTTGCGGCTTCACCTAAAACGGCTTTTTCGGGCAGACCGCGAACCTGGAGATGATGGGGGCGCTGCGGTTCGCCGACCTGCTGTTCAAAGCCGACGATTTGCACCCGGTATTTACACAACGAGCAGTTCATCTCAGCATGGCCTTCGACGGCTTCCTGCGCCCTGGCGATGATTACATCGGCGACATTCGGATGCACGCCGAGATAACCGGCCTTGAGCACTTCAAGATCGGGTTCGCGCTGCTGCAACGCATCGGCGGCGTCATAAATGCGCTTGACCAAGATGCCGTCGAACAGGAAAAACGGCACGACGATCAGCCGCGCATAACCCAGTTTAGCGGCAGCGCGCAGACCGTCGGCGACCAGCGGTTTCGCCGTGCCTGAATAGCAGACGTAAGATGCGCCAAAGCCCATGCCTTCCTCGATCATCCGCGCGAACTTGGCGACTTCGCCGTTGGCGTCCGGGTCGGTTGTGCCGCGGCCGACCAGCACCAGGCAGGTGTCGTCTCTGCGGACAGTTTTAGACGATGCCGATTCGGTCTCGACGATGCGCTGCTGAACCACTTGCAGCAACAGCGGATGCAAGCCCATCGGTGCACCGAAATGAAAGTCGATGTCGGGGTGTTCGCGGGCGGCGGTCAGCAGTTCGCCGGGTAGATCGTTTTTGGCGTGGGTCGCCGCAAGCAATATGCCGGGTACCATGACGACTTGTTTGGCGTCAGCGCTTAGCTGATCTGAAATCGCCTGGTCGATAGTCGGGCCGGCGAATTCCAGATAGCCGTGGCTGACCTGATGCTGAGGCGCACGCTCCCTGACCAGTTCAACCAGCTGCTCGAATTCCCGTATGCCGTCGGCATCGCGGCTGCCGTGGCCTGCGATAACAATGCCGAATTGTCGGTTTTTTTCAGCCTGCATCAGACAGCGGCTCCCGGCGGTTCGATCTGGCTGGACATAGGGCTGCGGGTGCGGATCAGCATGATGCTCATGTCGCTGAATTCCTGTGTCGCGCAGTCGGCGAGCGTGCCGTGCCATTCGGCTTCCGACCTTGTCAGATTCTCCCAAACTTCGGTCGGATGATCGGGCGATATGCCTTGCTCCAACAAATAAGCTGCGATATGGCGCGGCATGAACGAGCGCGCCTCGTCCCAAGGGCAGGGGATCACGATCGCATTGCGCTGGTCTTGCAGCACGTGCACCAGATGTTGCTTAAACGGGGTCAGATCGCCGCGGCGGTGAAAAGTGATAAACGTCGTTTCATCGAAACAGACCTTGGCGCGCGACGCAAGAATCTGTGCCGACGATATACCCGGCACGGTTTCGACCGGATGGCCGCAAGCGCGTTCGACCCGCTCCAAATACTGGAAGCCGCTGAAATGGATGTCGCCCATGAACACTACGACGCAGTTCTTGCCTGCATGGTGTTCGGCAGCCACTTTCGCCAATTGCTCGGTCTGGTCGCGGTAATTCATCAGTACGGTTTGTGCGGTTTCGGGAATCAGGCTTTGCACGACGTTAATAACGGCATCGAATCCGGCTACCACGTCGGCATTGCGGATCAGTTCCGCGCCGCACTGAGTCAGATAAGCCACGTCGCCGGGGCCTGCGCCTATGCAGATAATCATAATTGTTCCTTATTAATAAGCTTTTTTGTCCACGAAAAACACGAAAAGCGCGAAAAATTGTAGGGTGCGCTCGTTCCCAAGCTCTAGCTTGGGAATGCAGTCTTGGAAGCTCCAGCTTCCTGTCCTGTTTCGCGAAGCAACGACTTGCATGGATGCAGGAGGTAGAGCAACGCAGGAGCGGTTGCCGAGAGCTTCGCGTACTGGGTTCCCAAGCAGGAGCTTGGGAACCAGCATAAATCTCATGCTCATTTAATACATCCACGTACCGTAAGCGCTAGGTTTTCCGCCGACAATTCTTCCAGCATCAGGCATTCGGCACTCAAGGCTTGCGCCAGTTGCCGGGCTTTTCCCAAGCGCAAATAACCGGTTTCGGTATCGAGCACCAGCGCAGGCACGCCGCGTTCTGCCAGTAATCCTGCAAATCTTAGCGACTCCTGCCAAGGGTCGTTGCCGTCGTTCAGCGCAACATTGGCCTTGCCGTCGCTAAGCAGTACCAGCAACGGCGGCATGCCGGTTTTTTCCAGCGTTTCCAGCGCCACGGACAGCGCATGGGGCAACGGCGTGCGGCCGCCGGTAGGCAGTTCGCGCAGGTTCTGTTCGGCAAGGTCGACGCTGCGGGTCGGCGGCAGCAACAACTGTGCGGACGCGCCGCGAAAGCTGATCACCGCGACTTCATCGCGCTGCTGGTAGGCATCGGTCAGCAGCGATAACACAGCGCCTTTGACGGCCTCCATGCGCCGTTGCGCCGCCATCGACCCGGAGGCGTCGACGACAAACAAGATCAGGTTGGCGGTTCTGCCAGTGCGGATTTGCTGGTGTAGATCGTTTTTCGTCACCTGAAAATTATCGGAATCACGCAATGCCGCGCTACGCAATGTTGCGCCGACGGCGAGACTGCTTGGATTCTGATCAGGCACGGCGCGAATGACACGGCCGCGCGGCGCATCCTGCGCTGTGCTGCGTTTGCCGGAAGCGTAGCGGTTGGCAACCGTGTCGACTTCTATTTTCCGTACATAACCGGCAGATGCGGCGGCGAATACCTGTTGTTCGCTTTGCGAGTCGCCGTTGTTTTGCTCATGTTCCTGTTCGCTATCAGCGGCGGATTCGCCTTCATCATGCGGCTGCAACGCCTGCTGCATCAGCTCATCGAGCTGGTCTTGATCCAGCCCCGGCTGCTCGAACGGTTTGCGCCTGCGCCGATGCGGCAGCACCAGTTCCGCAGCGCCGCGCACGTCTTGCGAAGTGACCTGTGACCGGCCGTCTAATGCCGCCAATGCCCGCGCCGCTTTGTGCATGACAATGTCGGCGCGAAGGCTTGCTACTTCGAATTCGCAGCATAAATGGCTGATTAAATCGAGCAGCGCATCATCCAGAGTGACTTCTGTTAATAACTGCTGCGCCGTAGCGAGTTGATGTTTCAAGGCCTGTTGTTCGTGCATCCAGGCGGCGGCGTAAGCCGTAGGATTGGCCTCGAACGCGATGCGGCGGCGCACGACTTCGGAGCGCAGGGTTTTGTCGCGCGGCGCAGTCACTTCGACCATCAATCCAAACCGGTCCAACAGTTGCGGACGCAAATCGCCTTCTTCCAGATTCATCGTGCCGATCAGCGTAAAGCGGGCAGGGTGGCTGACCGACAAGCCTTCGCGCTGTACCGAATTAACGCCCATCGCCGCCGCATCCAGCAGCACGTCGACCAGATGGTCGGGCAGCAGGTTGACCTCGTCGATATAGAGTATGCCCCGGTGCGCCGCAGCCAGCAGGCCGGGCTTGAAAACGCGCTGGCCGCCTTTAAGCGCCTGCTCCAAATCCAGGGTACCGATAACGCGGTCTTCGGTCGCGCCGAGCGGCAAGGTGACGAAAGGCACGCTGTCGGCTTGCGCCGTTGCATGTTCGGCATTGCAGGTTTCGCAGTGCTGATACGGTGCGCCGGGCAGACAATTATATGCACAACCGGCAACCCGTTCGATCGGGGGCAGGATGTCGGTCAGCGCCCGTGCCGCCGTGCTTTTGGCCGTGCCTTTGTCGCCGCGTATCAGGACGCCGCCCAGCGACGGATCGACGGCGCACAGCAACAACGCGGTCTTGAGCCAGGTCTGTTCGACGATCGCGGAAAAAGGGAAGGTGGCGTGGTTCATTGGGTTACGCTCGTTCCCAAGCTCCAGCTTGGGAATGTTGTCTATCTGTGTCAATCCGTCCAATCGGTGTCATCCGTGCGCCATTTTCCAATAAATTCATCATGCCCCGCGCGGTGTTTCGCCACGCTCCTCCAGCAGGGTTTCGCTATGCAGGTATAAAGCCTGTAACGCGTCCAGCGTCTGTTGCTTGGGTTCGGCCCACATGCCGCGACCGGCGGCTTCCAGCAGGCGCTCGGCAATCGCGTTTTGCGCCCAGGGATTGGCTTCTTCCAGAAAACGTTGCATTTCGGGATCCATCGCGTAAGTTTCGGCGACTTGCTCGTACATCCAGTCGTCCATCACCTGCGCGGTGGCGTCGTAACCGAACAGATAATCGACGGTCGCGGTCAGCTCCAGTCCGCCTTTGTAGCCGTGACGGCGGATGCTGTCCAGCCATTTCGGGTTGACCACGCGCGAGCGGAACACCCGCAAGGTCTCTTCCTTCAAGTCGCGCACTTGCGCTCGTGACGGATCGTGGCTGTCGCCGAAATACTTGCGCGGCTGTGACCCGGTCAAGGCCCGGATTGTCGCGATCATGCCGCCGTGAAATTGCAGGTAATCGTCGCTGTCGAAAATGTCGTGCTCGCGGTTATCCTGGTTGTGCAAGGCCACCTGAACGCCGGACAGGCGGGTGCGGAACGCATCGCGCTGGTCGTGGCCCTGTTGGCTGCGGCCATAGGCATAGCCGCCCCAGTTGACGTAGGCTTCGGCAAAATCGGCGTCGGCCTGCCAGTTTTTCTCCTGGATCAGCGGCAATATGCCCGCTCCGTAACTGCCGGGTTTTGCACCGAAGATGCGGAAGGCTGCGCGGTTTGATGCGTCCTGTTCAGTCAGGCCTTGGCCGATCAATTCGCCCAGTTCGGCAAGATAATGCTTGCGCACGAAGTTCTGCGACAGCGGTTCGTCCAGTGCAATAACGGCATTGACCGCATCGTCGATCAAATCGATCAGTTGCGGAAACGCGTCGCGGAAAAAACCGCTGATGCGGGTCGTGACATCGATTCGCGGGCGTTTTAATTCGTCCAGCGGTATGACTTCGACGCCGGTCAATCGGCGGTTTTCATGCTGCCAGACCGGGCGCACGCCGAGCAGAGCCAGAATTTGGGCCACGTCGTCGCCGTGGGTGCGCATCGCACTGGTACCCCAGATGCTGATGGCGACGCTCTCGGGATAATCGCCCGTTTCGCGGACATAACGCGACAGCACTTCGTGGGCAAGTTGCTGACCGACGCGCCACGCGGATTGGGACGGTACGCTACGCGGATCGACCGAGTAAAAATTGCGCCCCGTCGGCAGGATGCTGGCCATGCCGCGTGTCGGCGATCCGCTGGGACCGGCCGGGACATAGCCGCCGGACAGGCCACGCAACAAGTTATCGATTTCGTCGGTGGCGCGAGTGAGATTAGGGGCTAATTCGCGGCAGGCAAAGTTCAGTATGCGTTTTAATGCAGTAAAATCAGCAGCTTTGTTGCCAAATGATTGATTGATGGCTTGGTCTATAGTCAATACTGTTGGCTTAAGAGTATGCGCTCCTTCTCCCTTAGGGAGAAGGCTGGGATGAGGGGATTTAAATAAGCTTTTTTCCTTATTTTGATTTCCCCTCACCCAACCCTCTCCCTCTGGAGAGGGCTTTGTACTGTTATCAAATGTTTTGTTGATGACTAGGTCTATGGCTGATTCAGCGTAAGCGTGGGCCTGTAGTTCACTGAATAGCTGTTTGCATAGCGCTTCGATAGTTTCCAGTACATCGGCATGAGTCGGCAATGGCCGCCCGGCCAGTTTTTCAAGCTCAGTGTTTGCTTGTTCCAATCGACGGCCCTGATGTTCAAGCAGCGAATCCATGCTCAGGCCGAACAGCTTGGCAATTTCTATCGGCAGACCGGGTACGTCCTGATTCGGCAAGCGAGTCAGCGAGACCAGCATATCTACCAGTTGCTCGTTTTCGGGAGCCAGTCCGAGTATGTGCAGACCGTCGCGGATTTGCGCCGCGCCCAGTTCGCAAAGATAGCCGTCCAGATCTTCGATCAAATGCGCGACATCAGCGCCGGCCATTTTGGTCAGCAGTTCTGGCAGTCCATTTTTATGATCGTGGTCATGATGCTCGGCATGGTGGTGCTCACCATGTTCATGCTCGTCGTCATGATCGTGATGATGTCCATGATGGTGTTCGTCATGCGCATGATCATGGCGATGATGCTCGTGACCGTGATGCTCATGTTCGTGGTGATCGTGGTCATGATGACCGGTATGGTGATCATCGTTGTGATCGTGATCGTGATCATGGTCGTGGTGCAGCAACCGGGCTTGCAAATCGGCATCCAGGTTGGTTTCTTTGACCAGATCCCAGATTTGCTGTTGCAACAGCGGCAGTTTGGACGGATCGAGCACTTCCACCTGATAATATTCATCGACCAGTTGGGTCAGTTGCGCCAACGCGCCGTAAGTATCGGCGGTGGTCATCGGCGGCGTCAGGTGATCGACCACGACGGCATGAGCGCGGCGCTTGGCCTGCGCGCCTTCGCCGGGATCGTTGATGATGAACGGGTAAAACAGCGGCATGTCGGCCAACAGCGCATCGGGGAAGCAGTTTTCCGACAAGCCAACGCCTTTGCCCGGCAGCCATTCGAGCGTGCCGTGCTTGCCGACATGCACGATGGCGTCGGCTTTCCATTCGTCGCGCAGCCAGCGGTACAGCGCATAGTAATGGTGGGTGGGCGGCAAGTCGGGCTGATGGTATATCGCGTCGGGATCCATGCCGTAACCGCGCGGCGGCTGCAATGCGACGAAACAGTTGCCCAGTTCCAGTCCCGCCAGCGCGAGTTGGCCGTCATGGACATAAGCTTCGCCGGGCGCAGCTCCCCATTGCGCGGTCATTTTCTGCTGCATCTCAAGCGGCAGGTTGTCAAACCAAGCTTGATATTGTGCTGCCGGTACGCGGCCGACGGCATTGGCCAGCTGTTCGCTGGTCAGATAGGTATTGTCGTAAGCGCAACGGTCGATCAGTTCGTGGATTAACGCCGTGCCGCTTTTCGGCAGCTTACCGATGTTATAACCGGCGGCTTGCATGGTTTTAAGAATACGCATCAAGGATGCCGGTGCATCCAGGCCGACCGCGTTGCCGATTTGCGAGGCCTTGCTGTTGGAGTTGGTGAACACAAAAGCGATGCGCTTATCGGTATTGTCCAGGCGTTTAAGCCGTGCAAAGCGCGAGGCGATTTGTGCGATGCGAGCGACCCGATCCGGCACGGGTTCGTATTCGATCAGTTCGTTCGATAAGCCGGAAGCTTTCGCTTTGAACGACAGCGGCACGGTGATGATCCGGCCGTCGAATTCCGGCAAGACAACATTCATTGCCGCATCCAGCGGGTTGAGTCCGCGTGCGGATTGCTCCCATTGATGCTGCATCATGCCGCTGGTGATGGCTTGCAGCACGGGTACATTGAGACTCTCCAGCACGTCCACCGACCAGCCTGCGGGCGTGGCTCCGCCGGGGGTGATTTCGCCCATCGCAAACGCGGTGGTGTTGATCAGCACGTCGATATGCGCGCCTTTTTCACCGCTAAAGTATTGCAATGCGGAAGGAAGGGGGGTGTCGCTATGGCCTGCGCGTAATGACGAAGTGAAAACGGGCAATACGTTCAGTCCGCGTTTTTCAAGGGCGTCAACCAACGCGTCGATAAAGCGCGTGTTGCCGCTGATCCAGTGGGCGCGATAAAACACGATGCCGACACTGGCCCGTTCCGGCGCTCGCAGGCCAAGCCAGTCGTCTATGCTCGCATCTTGGGATAAATCGGGATGATAAATGCCGTGTTCGGGCAAATCGACTGCCGGTTCAAAGCCGAAGCCGCTCAGCAAAAAATGATCGGACAGGTAGCGCAGCAGTTGCGCCATATTGACGCTGCCGCCCGCCTGGAAATAAGCCTGCACCTGATGCAGCACGTCGGACGATACGGTGGACGCGGCTGCCAATTCGGGGTCAGGCTCGCCGGTGCCGCTGATCGCGATCAGTTGCCGTCCTTGGCTTTTAGCGTGACGCAGCAGATCGGCAAAGCCGGGCACGCTGCCAAGACGTCCCAGTACGCGCAGCACGATGATCCGCGCCGAAACAAGCTGATGTTCCAACAGATCGGCCATTTGCGCGTCGCTTTCCAAAGCCTGCAAGTTGACGCCGGTTATTTCCGGGAAACCTTCCGGCATTTGCGCCTGTGCGCTTTGCAGCACCATCAGGTCGTTGGGCGCATGGGTCAACAGCGCAATAGGCTTGCTCAAATCAGACATCGCCGGTACCCAAGCGGTGGAAAACGTGTTCGCTGACTTCGACGTCATTTTCCAGGTGTTCGCTGACGATGCGTTCCAGCACCGACTCGTCGGTACAGGAATACCAAACGCCTTCAGGATAAACGACCAGGATCGGCCCGTTTTTGCAGATCGCGAAACAGTTCGAGCGGGTGCGTTTTACTTTAAGCTCGGGGCGGGCGTCGATTTTTCGGCCCAGCTGTTGAAACGCGGTTTCGTTGTTTCCAGAGCAGCGCGGGCCAACGCACATCAATACGTGTTTGTTGTGGGTTCTCATGACTGTTTTTTGTAAAACCGCCCCATCAAGCCGCCGATAGCCAGCCAAAAGACCGCATTGGCAAAAACGGTGGCCATTATAAAAGACTGCCTCAATTCGGCAGGCGCGGCGCTGCTGTGAACGTCCGGCTGCGGCGCACCGATTAAATGAGGCGCTACGAGTAACACCGCACCGAAAAACTTATAGGTCCTGGTAAGGGCAAAAGCCAGCAGAGACAGGCCGAAGCCGGTATCAAGCACAGTTATCAGCCACCAGCTTTGCCGGTCTGCCAGTTTGGCGGCTTCGGTACCGGGAACTTCCGGCGGCAAGCCTAAAGACGGCGCAACGAAAAAAGTCAGATAACCTGCCAGTCCCCACAACAGTCCCATGCGCCAATGGCTGGGGCGGCCGCGCAAACACATGACCGCGCCAATCAACAAGGCAAAACCCACGCCCAAGCCGATATTGGCTACTGCGGTAAAAAACGTCCGTTCCCAGCCGTTTCCAGGCTGCCAGTCGTGGTGTTCGTGGGTATTGGCAACGGCCGCAGCTTCCTCGTACACTTCGGCCTGGAGCAATGTCGGGAGGACTTGGATTTGTTGAACGGCGGTTAGTAATAGACCCGCCAGTAGGCCCGTCCAGAGAGCCGCAACAACAAGCTCTCTGAAGGTGGTCAGATTAAACATTAATGGCACGGAAAACTGGCGGAATGGCGTCCATCATGGGCAGCGTTATGCAGTTGTGCGGCTTCTGCGAAACCGGCGGCATACAGCAGTCCCAAGCCCAGCATGCCGGCCAGCATGGCGGGCAGGATTCTGTCTTTTAAGACTTCAGAGCGGGTTTGAGTGTTGTCGAGCAAAACAGGTGTTGATGACATGTGTTTTCTCCTGGGTAAAGGGACAGTAAAGCCGGTAACGTTGCCGGCGGAAATAATCTGTACAGGGAGAAAGTGCAGGACGGACGCGAAGGAGAGCAATCCATCTGAGCGCCCTCCGCGCACAAATTTGATTATCACTTCAGGCCGGTCTCCGGGCTTGCAAGTTGAAAGCTAATGCTCGCGCTTTCAAGGTTAGCGCCTTCCCATGTATGACACAGTGGCGTTTACCAACCTTTTACTTGTTTACCGTTGCGGGGGCAGCGCGGGCTTTGTTTGCATCTCGAGCAAACTCACCAACTTCCCGTTTCAATTCTGCGGACAATAGTCCATGAATACCTAAAAGCAAGTTATACCGGGCCAGTATATTCACTCGATAAAGAACTAGCAAGTTTGAGTCATTGTTGATGAAGACTTAATTTAACACAGCAAGGCTTTATCCGCTGAACGATGCTAAAAGTGCTGGCAGTTTCCCGCCTAATGACCGATTACACAAAAATCCTTATGCCCTTTGGCGTCCGTCCGTTTAACAATGGAAAGGTTCCAGTTGAACATGTTTTTCGCCCATTCGACTAAAACACCGCTATAACCGCCATCCGCCCAAATTACACCCAAGGCCGCAAACATCGCATACAGCCGGATCATGAGCAACCGAGCGCCGCGCCGGTCTTGTATGCCCGCTGAATGAACGCACACCGCCAGAAGATTTCCCATCGTATCGACAGCAATATGGCGTTTCCTCCCTTTAACCTTTTTACCCGCGTCAAAACCTCGTTGCTCGCTTGGTCCCGTTGTTTTTACCGATTGTGCATCAATAATAGCCGCTGTCGGTCGAGCATTTTTACCGGATTGGATTCGGTAGGTTTCACGACAGAGCGTTAATGCCTTATCCCATACTCCAGAGAGTTTCCATCATTTTGGTTTTTAAACTGCTTCTAACATCAGTCATTAAGTTAAAAGCTCAACGCTCTAAAAAAATGATTAGGCGGCAGCCGGACGAATTTATCGACAATGCTATGAGGAAAAAATGACAAGCAATCGTCTACGCTGTATTGGAGTCATTCAGGTCCAGACTGCATAGAGTTTTCCACAGACATCAAGGAACAGTTTATGAATCAATTACAGCTGATCGACGCTGCGAAAGCGGGCGATATTTATTGGGTGCAATCTTTAATTGAAACCGGCGAGGATTTGGAACAAAAAGACGACTACGGCTGGACGGCGTTGAATTGGGCTGCCGGTTGCGGCAATCTGGCCATAGTACGAACTTTACTCGAAGCAGGGGCCAATGCGGTTAACAGCGGCCGCGATCTCCGAACGCCTTATCGAATCGCGTTGGCGGCCGCCCAAGTGGAAGTCGCGGCCCTGCTGCAACAAGCGGAGCAAAACAGCGGCATGAAGCCGGAAAGTCCTGAGCGTCCGTATTGCAAGGCCTACCCAGTCAAAGCGTTTGATAGCAACCCGGTTGGCTGGCAGGCGCGGCCAGCGCTGGCTGATGATGCGGTCGTCTACCTGCATCAGGATTTTAGCGTTACAACGTCGATGTGGCATGGAGAAGGCGTCTTGTTTGACCGGGTTTCTGACGCTTGGCAAAGTTATTGCCGGGATATACTGGGTTTTTACGTGCCGACCGATTTGGAACTAGCCACCGATTATCGGCAATGCAAGCCTCAATAAGGCTGTCAAATACAGACACAACTGCCTGCCGGAATGACGTGCTTTTAAATAGAAATAAGGGTGTGCGCGAGGCGGCGGTTCCAGCCTAAGACTGCAATTCAACAGACGACTCATTCAACGAGAGTAGGCAGATATGTTAAACAAACAACACAGTTTTGACTGCGTCGATAACGATGCATTACCAGACAACGCGGCTTCCCTGGTTGCTTTATTAAATTTGCGGGCGGAGCGTCAAGCCCTGCATACGGCTTATACGTTCATGGAGAATGGCGAACGCCCGCTCGGATCGATAACATACGGCGAGTTGGACTTGCAGGCCAGACAGCTGGCCGTGCAATTGCAGGAACTGGGTATGCGGGGCGAACGCGCCATCTTGCTCTATCCGCCGGGTTTGGATTATATCGTGGCGTTTTTCGCCTGTTTATATGGCGGTTTGATTGCAGTACCGGCCTATCCGCCGACCAACGGCCGGCATATGCCCAGGTTGCAGGCGATCATCGATGACAGCCAGGCGGCTGTGATACTCAGCACACAGAGCGTCGCCAATGCGGTGCGCCAATTCCCTGTCGGCTCTTCTGATTTGTTAGATAAGCATTGGCTGGTTACCGACAATCTTGCCAACGGCGATGCAAGCGCCTGGCGTTTGCCGGCATTGCGCGACGATGATCCGGCTTTTCTGCAATACACCTCGGGTTCCACCGGCAACGCCAAGGGCGTGATGATCAGCCACGGCAATCTGATGGCGAATCAGCAATTGATCAAACGCCGCTTCGGCCACAACGCCCATTCGACGGTGGTCGGTTGGTTGCCGCTGTACCACGACATGGGCTTGATCGGCAATGTCATGCAGCCGTTATATTGCGGGACCAGCGCTATTTTAATGTCGCCGATGGCGTTCCTGGAAAAACCTGTCCGTTGGCTGCAAGCGATCAGCGATTACCGCGCCCATACCAGCGGCGGGCCGAATTTTGCGTTCGAGCTGTGCGCGCAAAAAATCTCGGCCGAAGAAAAAGCCGGCTTGGATCTTAGCAGCTGGCAATTGGCTTTTAACGGCGCCGAACCGATTAACCCGGATACCTTGGATCGTTTTGCCGCCGCTTTTGCAGAATGCGGATTTAGCCGCGAGGCTTTTTATCCCTGTTACGGTTTGGCGGAAGCGACCTTGCTGGCTACCGGCGGCGATAAGAATGCCGAACCCATAGTCGCGTCTTTTGACAAGAACGGTCTGGAACAAGGCAAAGCACAGCAGGTCATCGATGATCAGACAGCCCGACGCCTGGTCGGCTGCGGCAAGATAGCCACCGACGCCGCGCAGCGGATTAGGATCGTCGATCCTGAGTCCGGCGAATTATGCAGCGATGGCCGGATCGGCGAGATTCAGCTTGGCGGCCCCAGCATCAGCCTGGGCTATTGGCAAAATGCGCTAGCCACCGGGCAGGCTTTTGTCGGCGACAGCAACGGCCAATGGCTGCGCACCGGCGATTTAGGCTTTATTGAAGACGACGAATTGTTCGTTTCCGGACGGTTGAAGGATTTGATCATTATCCGCGGCCGTAACTATTACCCGCACGACCTGGAATACGCGGCCGAAGCCGCGACCGATGCCTTAAATCCCGGCTGTGCGGCCGCTTTTGCCGTCAGCGGAGGCGACAGCGAAAAGCTGATCGTATTGGCGGAACTAAAGCGCAACCGCTTAAGACAGCCCGATTACAAGGCCGAATTCGCCGCGATACGCACCCGGCTGGTCGAAGAATGCGGCATACAGGCCGACACCGTGATGTTGCTGAAGCCGGGCTCGATCTTAAAAACCAGCAGCGGCAAAATCAGGCGCTCGGCTTGCCGGCAGGCTTTTGAACAGCAGCAGTTTAAAGCGGTCGCCGTCGATGCGTTGGACGGTGTAACTCAAGGCGGCGGCAGTGACGCGTCGGCTAAACCGGGGATTAGCCTGGAACGGGCTTTACTGAGGCAGGCTTTGCTGTCGATTGACGACGCCGAAGGCGCACAGCTGCTGGCACAGTATCTGGCCGAAAAGGCGGCGGCCCTGTCCGGCTTGGCCGTCGAAGCCGTGGACATAACGCAATCGCTGACCGGCTTGGGCATGGACTCGCTGAAAGCGGTGGAACTGAAATACTTTATCGACGAGCTGTTGGCTATCGATTTGCCGGTCATGCATTTGCTCGGCAATCAGTCGCTGGGCGAGTGCGCGGAACAGGCGTTGAAACTGGCCAAGACAGCGCAGGCGCAAATTGCGCCGGCACCGGTCAAAGACAACGGCGAACAGCCGCTCTCCTATGGGCAGCAGGCGCTGTGGACCGTCAACCGGATAGAAGCGGGCAGCTCGCTATATAACATGTCGGTTGCGATACATGTCCGCGCCAAGCTCGATAAAACGGCAGTACGGGATGCATTGGCGGCACTGTTCGAGCGTCATGCGCAATTGCGCAGCGGCTTTCGGCTTAACCAACACAGCCGGATCGTGCGCATCCCGCTGACGGAATTACAGCCCCGGTTCGCCGAGATCAGTTGCGACGATGCGCGGCAACGCAGTGAAAATATCGCCGCTTTCGTGCATGAACCGTTCGATTTGGCGAATGAACCGTTACTGGTCGCAGCGGTGTTCAGTTGCGCCGACGACGATCAGGTGCTGGTGTTTTGCGCGCATCACATCGCCGTCGATTTCCGCTCGTTCACGATTTTGCTGGAAGAATTCAAGACGCTTTATCTGGGACAGGTAGCCGGGCGTACCCCGGATCTGCCGAATTTGGCGGCGAGTTACGGCGATTATGTCGCCTGGCAATCAGCCTACTTGGCCGATCAACGCGCAGAGCAGGACTGGCAATACTGGCGAGACCGGTTGTCCGGCGAATTGCCTAGGCTGGCGTTGCCTGCCGAGCGGCAGACGGCAGGCTCGCGGTCATGCCGGGGCCGCTCGGAAAATCTTAATATCGCGCCGGATACCCTGCAAAAGCTTAAACGATTGGCAGCAGAGCAGCACACGACCCTGTATGCGTTGTTGCTGACGGTGTTTAAAACCCTGCTTTACCGCTACAGCGGCCAACAGGACATCATTGTCGGCTCGCCGACGCTGGGCAGGCCAAAAAAAGAGTTCGCCGATACCGTCGGTTATTTCGTCAACCCGGTGGCGTTGCGTTCGCACCCTGTCGCCGGACAGCGTTTTAGCGATTATTTAGCCGAGGTCAACGCTACCGTATTGGGCGCTATGGAGCATCAGCATTACCCGTTTTCGCTGCTGGTGGAAAAATTGCAGCCTGAGCGCGATCAGGGGCCGTCGGCGTTTTACCAAGTGTGGTTCGGATTGCAAAGCGGCGCCGACCCTGCATCGGCCGCAGCCGGGCTGGCGCTGGGCATACCCGGCATAGCGCTGGATTGGGCGGGGCTGCCGGCCGAAAGTTATGCGTTGGAGGATGTCGCCGTACAATTCGATCTTACTTTGCTGATGGCGGAGACTGCGCAGGGTTTGGCCGCCTCGTTCCAATACCGTAGCGATCTGCTGTCCCGTTCTGTGGTTTTAAGGCTTATCGGCCATTTCCAATGCCTGCTGCACGGCATACTTGCCAATCCCTCCGGCCGGTTGTCGGAGCTGCCGCTGCTGACCGTGCCGGAACGCAAACAGCTGTCGGCCTGGAATGAAACCGGTTCCGGTTACCCGCGTAACGGCACGGTACACAGCGTTTTCGAAGCCGTCGCCCGGCAACAACCGCACGCGGCAGCCCTGGTTTATCAGGAAACGCGCCTTAGCTATGCCGAGCTTAATGAGCAGGCCAACCGTCTGGCGCATCGCCTTCTGGCGCAAGGTGCGGGGCCGGAAAAACGCATCGCCTTATGCATTCCGCGCAGCGCTGAATTGGTCGTTGGCATATTGGCCATCCTCAAAGCCGGTGCGGTTTACGTGCCGGTCGATCCCGCCTATCCCAAAGAGCGGCTGACGTACTTGATGCAGGATGCCGGTTGCGAATTTCTACTGACCGGTACCGCGTTGCTGCCTAGCCTAGACTGCGGCGGTATGGCGACGATTTGCATCGATAATGTTGACGCCTATGCCGGCTACTGTAGCGATAACCCCGAAATACCGTTGCATGCGGATAACGCGGCTTATGTCATTTACACTTCGGGGTCGACCGGAAAACCCAAAGGCGTGGTGGTCGGCCACGGCAACCTGATGCACTCGACCTGGGCCCGAGGCGCTTATTACCGGGAGCCGGTCGGCTGTTATCTGCTGCTGTCGTCGTTCGCGTTCGACAGTTCGGTGGCGGGCATTTTTTGGACCTTAAGCCAGGGCGGCTGTTTGTGCTTGCCGGAGGATAGCCGGATCAAGGATCCGGTCGCTTTGGGCGCGCTGATCGAATACCGGCGGGTAACGCATATATTGGCGTTGCCGTCGCTGTACGAACTGTTGCTGGAGCATGTGCCGACGGCCGCACTAAAAACATTGAATACCGTTATCGTTGCCGGAGAAGCCTGCACCAATCCGCTGACTGAATTGCATTTCAAACGTCTGCCCGATACCGCGTTATTTAACGAATACGGTCCGACCGAAGCCACAGTATGGAGTAGCGTTTACGCTATTGCCCAGCCGCAAGATGGAGATTCGATACCGATAGGCAAACCGATCAACAACATGCATATCTATGTCGTGGACGATGAGCTGAACAGACTGCCGATCGGCGTTGCCGGGGAATTGCTGGTCGGCGGCGCAGGCATCAGCCGCGGATATCTCGATCAAGCCGGGCTGACGGCGGAAAGGTTTATCCCCGACCCGTTCGGTGCGGATGGCGGCAGGTTGTATAGAACCGGCGACCGGGTGCGTTATCTGGCCGACGGCAATATCGAGTTTTTAGGCCGGTTCGATCAACAGGTCAAAATCAGGGGTTACCGCATAGAACTCGGCGAAATCGAAGCCTGCCTGTTGCGCCACCCGG
This sequence comes from Methylobacter sp. Wu8, assembly GCF_036440755.1. Taxonomy (NCBI): domain Bacteria; kingdom Pseudomonadati; phylum Pseudomonadota; class Gammaproteobacteria; order Methylococcales; family Methylococcaceae; genus Methylobacter; species Methylobacter sp. Wu8. The sequence goes on from NZ_JAZGVT010000070.1 coordinate 152,194, forward strand.
CGATAAAAGCAGCGGCAGTGGCCATACGCGAGGATGTGCCGGGCAATAAACGGCTGACCGCTTACTTGGTCACGGAATCCGGCACAGTGACCGATACGGAAGCGTTAAAAGCGCATATCAAACACTGCCTGCCTGAGTACATGCTGCCGTCGGCTTGGCTGTGGCTGGACGCAATGCCGCTGAACGCGAACGGCAAGCTCGATCGCAATGCGTTGCTTGGGCTGGCAAACCAGGTCGACAGCACACAGCCGTTCGTCGCGCCGCGCGACGAAGCGGAAGAAGCCGTAGCCGATATTTGGCGGGAAGTGTTGGGTGTCCAGCAACTGAGCATACATGACGATTTTTTCGAATTGGGCGGCCATTCGCTGTCCGGCGTGCAGGTGACGGCAAAAGTCCAGGAACTATTCAATATCGAGGTGCCGGTCAATGTTTTGTTCGAAGCCACGACGGTCGCCAAATTTGTCGACAGGATGGCGGAGTATCAGGCGACAGAGCCGCTTGACGCGTTGGAATGAGTTGTATGCGTCAGCCAAGCTCATAAAGCATAAAACCGTAAAGTTCGAGAACGATTGCGTGGCAGATATTTGCTCCCGCGTCCATGCAGTCTTGCAATATCCGTATTCACTACATCTACAGGCGATACCGGAGCGGCGTAGCGCGCTTTGCTGAGCGCGTGGGAGAGAGCGCCGCCCGGATGTCGCGGGCGCGCCCCGCTCCTACAGTGTTATTTCGCTTTATTTAACGGCGGTATTTAACGGCGGTGGCTAAAACATCCGGGAGTTAGGCTAAAACTATGGAAAAAATCATGACCAACACAGCGATGCAGAGCGCGTCAAACAGCGACAAATTACAGCAAGCCCAGCGCACACAGCTGATTGCCAGACTCAGGAAAACCGATCATATCACCGGCGGCGTTATCGGCAGACGTGGCGCCGGCCAGCCGGCGCCGTTATCGTACTCGCAGGAACGGTTGTGGATCATGTCGGAGCTGGAGCCGGACAATCCGATCTATAACGTCGCCGGCGCCGTGCAATTCGATGGATTGCTGAATACGCAAGCCTTGCAGCAAGGCTTGGACGAGGTGGTCAGGCGTCATGAAATCCTGCGCAGCCGCTTTGTCGCCGAAGGCCAGCAGGTATTATCCGGCGGCGGCTTGCCGCTGACTCGCTTGGATCTTGCCGGCTTTCGCCAAGACCGGGCGATGGAGCTGTTCCAGCGGTGCGCCGACGATTTTAACCGCCAGCCGTTTCGGCTTGCCGGGCAGCCGCCGTTACGTGCGCTGTTGGTGATCTTGGGCGAGCGGAAGCATATTTTATTGCTGGCTTTGCATCATATCGTTTCGGATCGCTGGTCGGTCGGGGTGCTAATGCAGGAAGTCGCCGCGTTGTACCGCGCATACGGCGACGGCCAGTCTTCCGCCTTGCCGGAATTGCCGATTCAGTATGGCGATTTTTGCGTATGGCAACGCGGGCGGCAGCAAAAATGGGCCAAGGATCTGGATTATTGGCGGCAAAAACTGGCGGGCGCGCCGCCTCTGCTGGAATTGCCGACCGACCGGCCAAGGCCGCCGGTACCCAGCTACCGAGGCGAGATGTACAGTTTCGAGCTTTCCGCCGAATTGAGCCGGGAAGTAATAGAACTGGGCAAGCAATACAATGCCACGCTGTTCATGGTGATGGCCGCCGCCTTTAATACGTTGTTGTATCGCTATACCGGCAGCAAAGAACTTTGCATCGGGTATCCGGTGGCCGGGCGCAGCCAAACGCAAACAGCAGCTTTGATAGGTTTTTTTGTCAATACGCTGGTGTTGCGCTGCCGGTCAGAGGCCGATCTGCCGTTCTCGGAGCTGCTGCTGCAATTGCGGGAGCAAGCCTTGCAGGATCAGAATCATCAGGAACTTTCTTTCGGTCAATTGCTGGATGCGTTGAATCCGGTCCGCAACACCAGCCATGCGCCTTTATTCCAGGTGATGCTGGCGGTGCAGAATGTGCCGATGGCGGATTTTCGGATGCAGGACGTGTCGGCTATGCCGCTGGCGATCAACACCCATACAGCGCAATTCGATCTGACCTTGTTTGTCGATCAGCGCGACGGCAAGTTGTTGGGCGGCTTCGAATACAACACCGATTTATTCGATGCCGCGACGATTCAAAGAATGGCCGGGCATCTGCAAATGCTGCTGGCGGGCGTTGTCAGCAAGCCCGAACTGCCGCTGAAACAATTGCCGCTGATGACTCAAGCGGAAACCAAGCGGCTGCTCGAGGACTGGAGTGGCGTGGGGCGAGCCGTGCAGGCCTTTAAAGCTATGCCGATCAGTGAACGCCCTACAGCGATTCACCAGCTTTTTGAGATACAGGCGCAAACAATGCCGGATAAAACGGCATTGGCTTTCGCCGGCCGGCGCATCAGTTACGGCGAACTTAACAGCCGCGCGCAGCGATGGGCCGAACGCCTGATGGATTTGGGGATCGGCGCCGAATGCCGGGTCGGTGTCTGCGCCGAGCGTTCCGTCGAGCTGATTGTCGGATTGCTGGCCGCGCTGAAAGCCGGGGCCGCCTATGTTCCGCTGGACCCGAGCTATCCCGAAGAGCGGCTGGATTATATGCTTGATAACGCAGGTATCGAGTTGTTGCTGACGCAAAGCGCATTGGTCGACAAGTTTAAGCATCGCGGCATCAACATGCTTTACTTGGATCAAGCTTTAGTCGAAGGCCAAACAACGCGAACAGCCTCCCGTCCGGTATCACCGAACAACACCGCCTATATTATTTATACCTCCGGCTCTACCGGGCAGCCTAAAGGCGTTCCGGTCAGCCACCGCAATTTGCTGCATTCGACACTGGTCAGGACGGATTATTACCGCGAGCCGCTGGAATGCTTTCTGTTGCTGTCTTCGTTCGCATTCGACAGTTCGGTCGCCGGGATATTCTGGACCCTAAGCCAAGGCGGCTGCTTATGTCTGCCGCAACAGGAAGATTTGACCGATCCTTCAGCCCTGGCCGAACTCATTGACCGGCACCGGGTCAGCCATTTGTTGGCCTTGCCTTCGTTTTATACGGCTATTATCAATGACGGCAATATTCCTCACTTAAATAGTTTGCGGGCGGTTATCGTCGCTGGCGAAGCCTGTTCGGGCGAAACCGCCGCAGAGCATCACCGCAAGTTGCCGGCAGTCCAGCTTTACAACGAATACGGGCCTACCGAAGGGACGGTTTGGAGCAGCGTTTACCGCAGCGAGAAAACCGATGCGGACACCATGTTGCCGATCGGCCGGGCTATAGCCGGCGTGCGGATTTATATCCTGGACGAACAATGCCAACCGGTGCCGATAGGCATCAGCGGCGAGTTGTGCATAGGCGGAGCCGGTTTGGCGCAAGGCTACCTGAATCAGCCGGCGTTGACTGCGGAAAAATTCATACCCAATCCGTTTAGCGCGGATGGCGAGCGGCTGTACAAAACCGGCGACCTGGCGCGCTTTCGCGCCGATGGCGAAATTGAATTTTTGGGCCGCATCGACAACCAGGTCAAGATTCGCGGCTACCGGATCGAGCTCGGCGAAATCGAAGCCCGCTTGCTGCAACATCCGGCCATTGCCGCCGCCGCGGTGCTGGCGACAGAGGACAATCCCGGCAATAAACGCCTGACCGCCTATATCGTCCCGTCGTCGTCTGAGCCGGAAACGCAGGACTTGCAGCGCTATCTTGGACAAGCCTTGCCGGATTTTATGGTGCCGTCTTTATTTATTAGCCTGGACAAACTGCCGCTAACGCCTAACGGAAAATTGGACCACAAGCGCTTGCCGCAACCGGATCTCAGTGGGCTATCAGCAAAGCACTATGAGGAACCGCAAACGCCGGTTGAAAGGGCTTTGGCCGATATTTGGAGTGAGTTGCTTGCGGTTAAGCGCGTCGGACGGCACGACAATTTCTTCGAGCTGGGCGGCGACTCGATACTGAGCATTCAGGCCGTGAGCAGGGCTCGCCAAGCCGGTATCGTCATTACCCCCAAACTATTATTCCAGCATCAGACGGTTGCCTCGTTGGCAATGGCGGCCGGGCATAGCCGGCAAATTCCGGCCGAACAAGGCGTTGTGACCGGCGATGTGGCGTTGACGCCGATTCAGCATTGGTTTTTCGAACAAAACCTCAGCAATCCCCATCACTGGAATCAGGCCTTGTTTCTGGAAATAAAGCCCGGACTGACGCCGGATATTTTAGATAGCGCAATCAAGCAATTGCTGATCCACCATGACGTGCTGCGGACGCGGTTCACTCAAGAAAACGGCGAATGGAAACAATACATTCTTAACGACGAAACGCAGGTTGCTGTCGAACATATCGATTTGTCCGGCGTCGCGGCAGAACGGCAGGCGGCGACGCTCGAATCGGCGGCATCGGTCCAGCAAGCCCGACTGCATTTAACCGGGGGGCCTGTACTGCGTGCAGTGTGGTTCGACTTAGGTCCAGGGCAATCCAGCCGGGTATTGATTGCGATACACCATTTAGTCGTGGACGGCGTTTCCTGGCGGATTTTACTGGAAGATTTGGCGGCCGTTTGCCTGCAACTGATGTCGGGGCAAACACCGGTATTACCGGCAAAAACCACTTCATTCAAATATTGGTCGGAACAAATCGTTAAACAAGCAGGGAAGGGCGGATTGCCGATCGATAACGCGTATTGGCTGGATTCGCGGCGTAATCGGGTTGCCGTTTTACCGGTAGATGAGCCCGCCGGCCGCAACCTGGTTGCAATGGAAGACGAGGTAACGCTTGCATTGACGGCGGCCGAGACGCGCACGCTGTTGCAGGACGTTCCCGGCGCTTACCGCACCAAAATAGATGAATTGTTGTTGACCGCGCTGACCCGCACCTTATGCGACTGGATGCGTTGCGAATCGGTATTGATCGATATGGAAGGACACGGACGCGAGGATATTGCAAACGAGTTGGATGTTTCCCGTACAGTCGGCTGGTTTACGGCGGTATATCCTGCGCTGTTGACTGTTGCCGGCGATTCCTCATCAGCCGATATGTTGAAATCGGTCAAGGAGCAATTGCGGGCTGTCCCGATGAACGGGATCGGCTACGGTTTATTGCGCTATGCATCGGAGGATGCGGAAGCGTTGGCCCTGCAACCTAAGGCGCAGGTTATTTTCAACTATCTCGGGCAGCTCGATACGGTCATGGCGGCCGATGCGCCGTTTGTGCCGACCCGTGCAGCGACCGGGCAAAGCTGCGATCCGGCCGGCGTCAGGCCCCATGAATTGGCTATTGTCGGCAGCATTTCGGATGGACAAATGCAGTTGAGTTGGCGCTACAGCGGGGAGCGCTACCGCAAGGCTACGATTGAAACGCTGGCCGGCAACTATCGGCAGCATCTTAAGGCGCTGATAGCGCATTGCGTATTGCCGGATTCCGGCGGCTACACGCCTTCCGATTTTCCGTTAATCGCGTTGCCGCAATCCGAATTGGACGCGATGGCCTTGAAGCCCAGGCAGATTGAAGATGTTTACCCGTTGGCGCCGCTGCAATACGGTCTGGTGTTTCACAGCCTGTATGCGCCCGAATCCGGTGTTTACTGCATCCAGCTCGGTTGCCGCTTATCGGGCGAGCTCAATGTTCCGGCGTTCAAACAAGCCTGGCAGTTGCTTGCCGATCGCCACTCGATTCTACGCAGCAGTTTTCAGGTCAAGAACCAGGATCAACTGTTACAAATCGTGCATAAGCATGTACAGTTGCCGATTACCGAATACGACTGGCGCCGGTATTCGGAGCAGGAACAAGCGCTGCGTTGGCAACAGCTATTGGCCGATGATCAGGCAAACGGCTTCGACTTTGCCTGCGCGCCGTTGATGCGATTGGCATTGGTGCATTGCTCGGATAAGGCGCATTACTTTGTCTGGAGTTATCACCACGTATTGCTGGATGGTTGGAGTGCGCCGTTGCTGATAAAAGACGTATTTTCCGCCTATCATGCGCTGCGGCGCGGGGATGCGCCGTCTTTTCCCTCAGTGCAGCCTTATAGCGGCTATATCGCCTGGCTGCAAAAACAGGATATGGGCGCGGCCGAAGCTTACTGGCGGTCGGCGCTTGGCGGCTTTACCGCCCCGACGCCGTTAATCATCGATAAAACGCCGGATCATGCGGCGGACAGCCATGCCAAAGAGGGCTTGGCTTTATCGGCGTCACTTAGCCAAGCGTTACAGGCTTTCGCAAAACACCATCAGCTGACTTTGAACACGCTGGTGCAAGGCGCCTGGGGGTTATTGCTCAGCCGTTACAGCGGCGAGAATGATGTGGTATTCGGCGCTACGGTGTCGGGCCGGCCCGCCGATATGGCCGATATCGAGTCTATGGTCGGCTTGTTCATCAACTCGCTGCCGGTGCGGGTCAAGGTGACCGCAGACAGCACGGCGCTTGTCTGGCTGCAAGCGCTGTTTGCGCAAAATCAGGACATGCATCGTTTTGAATATGCGCCGTTAACGCACATCCAAGGTTGGTCGGACGTGCCGCGCGGCGCGTCTTTATTCGAAAGTTTGCTAGTTTTCGAGAACTATCCTATCGATCAGGCGCTGACCGGAAATCTGGACGGTCTGACTATCGATGAGGTCAGTGTCGTTGACCAAACCAGCTACCCGTTAACCGTATCCGTTTTTCCGGGAACGGAGCTGCTGTTGGAAATAAGCTATGCCGCAGGCCGGTTCGAAGCTGAGACGATCAAGCGGATGCTGGGGCATTTGCAAGGCCTGCTCGAAGTCTTTATCGAGCAGCCGCAAACCCGCTTATCCGAATTGCCGTTCCTGAATGCGGCGGAGCAACAGCAAATCCTGCTCGACTGGAATGCGACAGAAGTCGCCTACCCGAAGGACCGATACATCCATCAACTGATCGAAGCCCAGGCGGAAGCAACGCCGGATGCACCCGCCGTGGCGTTCGAAGGCCAGGCGCTGACTTACGCCGAGCTGAACGGCAAAGCCAACCGGCTGGCGCATTACCTGCTTAAGCAAGGCGTCGGGCCGGATGTGCTGGTCGGCGTTTGCGTTGAACGTTCGCTGGAAATGGTGATCGGCCTGCTGGGGATTTTGAAAGCCGGCGGCGCTTACCTGCCGCTCGACCCGAGCTATCCGCAAGACCGGCTTGAATTCATGCTGAGCGACGTCGCCCCGCCGGTAATTTTGACCCAGGCGGCGTTGTCGGCAAAACAGGATTTCGGTTCGGCAGCCGTCTTCCGCCTGGATAGCGATTGGGCGCAACTGGCGCAGGAAAGCGCAGCCAATCCC
>NZ_JAZGVT010000007.1:0-3647 GCF_036440755.1 Methylobacter sp. Wu8
GTTGACGGCGGCCAGGCTAATATCAAGACCCTGCCGCGTAACGCCCTGACCACTTTCGGTCAAGCAGGCAAAACAATCACCGCCACGTTGGGCGATACGGCCCGGACCGCCATCATCAAAGTAGTGCCGACTCTTGTATCCCTTGCCGTGTCTACCGTGGACGGGGCGGTTGCGGCGACCGCGACGATAGGAAACACCTCGGATTATGCAGTCAATTACGCCGATGGCAACATCACAGTGACCGCTACGACCAGCCCTCAGGAACAAGCCGCATGGGCCTATATCGTTTGGACCGGCGACGGCGTTGACGGCGGCCAAGCTAATATCAAGACCCTAACCCGCAATACCCTGACTCCGTTCGGACAAGCCGGGCGTTCGCTTACGGCCACAGTAAACGGGGCGGCTCTGATCGCCCGAATCAAGGTAGTCCCAACACTGAATGCCTTGACAATACCTGTGTACGGCTTTGCCACCGGGGTCGGGCAACAATGGTATAGCTACCAATTGAACAGCCCGAACACCTTCAATATTTCCGATGCGAACCCGAAAGCCGTTGCCCAGGCGGCAACCACGCCGGACACTGCGGCGGCCTGGGCCTATATCGTTTGGACCGACGACGGCAATCTCAATCAGGTCGAAGCCGGCAGCCAAGCGCGTCTGCGCACCGTGCGGCTGAACGCCGCGAACACGGTAAACCTGACCGCAACCATCGGAGCACAACAACTCCAGGCCCAACTCGCTATTCGCGCGCCCCAACAATGGCCCGGCAACGGCGCGCAACTGGCGCTGAACAACATCACCTTCAGCGGCGGCCGCGCCGTTACGATCGATTATGAGACAGGCTCCACGCTGGCGAATCTAAGGTATTCCGGGCATTTTCCACGGACTTGGTATCGCGCCAACCCCGGTACCGCCCAGCAATATCCGCAAGCCGTCCTGTATCAGCCGCCCCAAACCTATACCCGGAATACCCCGGTCGGTATTGCCGCGCAAATCGGCATCACCCAAGCCCCGAATGCGGACGCTAACAATACGCCGATCCGGGCCACCGCTTTTTTTCGCCGACCGGGCGGCAACGCCAGCCAGCTAAGTTGGCAACAAAACGTCGACATTCCGGCTGCCGGAGGCGGTCCTGTCGTTTTTCCGGCCACCAACAGCGCCAATTTGCCCGATGTCGTTTTACATGAAGACCAACTGTTGGTCTTTTGGGAATTCCGCATCGGCGTCGGAAACTGGGTTTTGTTCGACGTCAGCGAACACAGCGCCTATGTGACGCTGGCGGATCCCATTGCGACCGAGCGGAACACGCTTAACGATCCCGCTGCCGCCGGAACCGCGTATACCCTTTGGAGCATGCTTGATATTTCCTGCGCCGCCGGAAAAGAAACCAACGACGACGCCGGAGCGGCAATCGGAATTTACACCGCCTTCCAGCCCAGTGACCCGAACAACAAGCTCAGGCGCAAGCACGACAACGTCACATTCAAATACTGGAACCCGCGTCCGGGATTGGCGCAGCATTTGACTGCCCGAACCGGCGGCGTAGTCGATCCGCACTTGGTTATCGCCAGCGGCAGCGGTTCCTGCCTGTCCTTTGCGCAAATGTTGATGTCGATGTTCGGTATCCACGGCATTGCCGGAGCGCGGCTGGTTGAGGTGGAGTCAAACCCAGCCGTATCGCCGGAAGCCGTCCGGTTCCTGGTGCGCAACTGGGACTTCAACCAACCGCCGCCGCCCAGCGGCACCGCCTATACCCATAACAAACGCAATGACGGCACGGCGCCGAATCCCCCCGCCGGTTGGGCGACATGGACCGCCGGAGCCGGACAGAACAGCCCTAACCCGCCGCCGGCCTTTATAAATCATTTCATTGTCCGGCTTGAACAGATTGGACTTGATTTATTCTTTGACCCTTCCTACGGTTCCGTCCCAGTTGGAAACTGGCAGGCATGGGTAAACATATCGATAGCGGGGCTGGAGCGAAGCAGTATGCGTCAACCTCCGACCAAGTGGTATCACTTCGGTACTGCTCCGGCTCCGGTGCCGCAAACTAACGCCGGGTTCGTTAAACAAAACCCTAACCTGGCTCCTGACAATCTGGTCAAGCTGCGTTACGCTTCCGACAATACAGCTATTAATTAATACAACTTCAGGTATCGGAGAAACTCCATGGTAGATCAAAAAGTTATAATTTCAGACTTGGTGAGCCTAGAGGTCACCGGAATGTTGCGGCTGGTTGGCGGCGCGACAGGAATAGCGCTTTATATGTCGAAAACCGGCGATGGGACGTCAGAGATCAGCGAAGTCAACGGCATGCCCTACGAAACAACACTGAGTCCCACGTCTAACCGGAAGATTGAAGGATTCACCCTCGACGCCGCCTCGTCCTGGCCCACTATCATCATACCGCAGTGGCTGCCTACAGCGCCGGACTGGGCCGTGACCGTGGCGGCCGACAACAGCACAGCCGCCGCTATCCTGGCTTTCGGCGGCGCCGATAACGCCCTTCTGATTGGTTCCGCCGAAGACGGGACGCTGGACATTCCAAATATTCTGGAAGATACGGATTACAGCAATCCGCGCTTTCTACGCGGTACGGTTCCGGCTTCCGCGGCTCAAGCCTACACGTCCGCCATTGCGAACGGCGAGACGCTGATGCTGTTCCCGCCTGCATCGGTTAAACAGCCGGCAAAAGGCGTCAAGCTGGTTTCAGCTCTTTCGGGCGTTGTGTTTCAGGACGCGTCAAGCGATAGTGCATTGTGGCTCGTCTACCAGCAGGGCGGCAAAGAATCGGCGATTCTGTCCCCGACTGGCGCGGTGTTGGGGTCAGTCAAACTAAGCTCATTCGACAAGTCGCTGAAGACCGCCGGTCATGCCGTGTCAATCATCGACGATCCGGTTATTTCGGAATTCGATGTGGATATCCGGGACGGTCTCTATTTCCTGCTGGCGGCAACCGATAGCATACCGCAGCTCGTCCTGTTCGACACCAATGGCGCAACGACGAAACTCGACTGGCCTGCGAACGGTCTCGGCGAGGGTCACTGGATAGCCGGCCCCACCGTTCTTGCCGCTCCTGCATTATCGCCCGACGAAGCCTTCAGCAATAACCAAGGACAAACACCCGAGTTTTTGTTCGCCTTTATAGAAATGTCCGATAAAGGGCCGCTGGGCATCCGCTTGGGCGCCATCACGGTTCCACCAACGGACAATCCCGCCGCGGCAGGCTAAAAAGCAGCATTAAGATGTTACGCGGTCTTTATTTGTTGCCGAGAAGCAAATATCTGTCCATGCCGTCGAAAAGAAAATAAGCAAAGACCAATCCGCTCCCAGCGGATTGGAACGCCAAAGGCGCACGAAGTGCGAACGCCTGGAAGGCGCGAGTCAACAGGCGGCCCGGTTGCCGCTTGAATCACTCGGCACATGCAAATCGGCTATCCTGCCGACTTGCCCCGCGAAAGCTCCGGTACTCGGCGCGGCAAACGGGAGAAATACCAGCCGTGCGTAACATCAGTTATATTATTTGTTAGGATCGTGCATAAATTAATTTAGGCAATTACCATGAAGAGCATGAAGGACATGAAGACTTAAACCTTTCATGCCGCTTCATGTCCTTCATGGTTAAAAAATGAAAAATAAAACTTGCT
>NZ_JAZGVT010000042.1:0-50875 GCF_036440755.1 Methylobacter sp. Wu8
GTTGGACGAAGCCGCTACCGCGGAGAACACCCCGCTGAACAGCCCCCGATAAAACAATTAAAATTTAACCTCAAGCCCTCATCAGAGGGATCGTTTATCATCAAACAATGAGGTTGCCAAACAATGACATCATCCGAAACAGAGTTCAAGCAAAACTATCAAACGCATCTTAAACACCTAAAACTCAAAGGACTCCAGCCCAAAACAATAGAGGCTTACTCCCGTGCCATGCGGCGCATCAGCACTTATTTCGACTATCACATTAACGATCTGTCCGAACCCCAGTTGACCGATTATTTCAGCGATTTGCTGGAATCCCATTCCTGGAGCAGCGTCAAACTCGATCTGTACGGCCTTAAATTCTTCTATAGTTACGTTTTGAATAAACCCTGGTCGGAGCTTAAGTTGATCAAGCCGCCAAGGGCGCAGCGTTTGCCGGACATTGTCACCGTTGAGGAAGCCCGGCGGCTGTTCACGATGACTCATACCCTCAGTTACCGGGTGTTCTTTTTTACGCTTTACAGCTTGGGTTTGCGCCTCGGCGAAGGCTTACGCCTAACGGTGGCCGATATTGATGCCGAGCGGCAGCGGGTGCATATACGCGATGCCAAGGGCAACAAAGATCGCTTGGTGCCGTTGCCGACGGCGACTTTAGTCTGCTTGCGCCGCTTCTGGCAGGTGCATCGCAATCCGGTGTTGCTGTTTCCCAATCGCCACGGCGGTCTCAAGTCGGCGCATTTGGCTACCACGCCGCTGGATCGGGGCGGCGTACAAGCGACGCTACGCCAGGTCGCCCAAGACTGCGGTATAAAAAAAAGATTACCCCGCACAGTCTGCGTCACAGCTACGCCACCCATCTGATCGAAGCGGGCGTTGACCTGCTTGAAGTCCAGAAAATTCTCGGTCACCACAGTATCCTGACCACCGCCCGTTATACCCATCTGACCGACACCACAAACCAGCAAGCCGACCAGTTAATCAATACGTTGATGAATGGCTTTGCCATCGACTGGCGGAGGATCAAATGATGTTGCTTTCGTCGATCATCCAAACCTTTGAAGCCGATTTTCTGGCGACTTATCAGAACGCGCTGTTGCCCGGTCAGCGCAAAGCGTTGGCCTCCCAGAAACAGTGCCGCACCACGCAAAGTCCGGTGATGCTGGCGCAATGCGACGGCTGCGAAAAACAAGTCTTCATCCCGCATTCCTGCGGCCATCGCAGTTGCCCCCATTGCCAGCATCATGAGAGCCAGCAATGGTTGGAACGGCAACTCAAAAAACAAGTACCCGCCGAGTATTTCTTGTTGACCTTCACCTTGCCCGAAGAACTGCGTCCTTTGGCCTGGCAACATCAACGTACACTTTATGACTTGATGATCCGTTGCAGCTGGGAGACGCTCAAAACCTTCGCGCAGAACGATCCGCAATTGCAAGGACAGGCCGGCGCCATCAGCGTACTGCACACCCATTCGCGCCGGCTCGATTATCACCCGCATGTGCATGTGGTCATGCCGGCGGCGGCTATCGATGCCGATGAACGGTTGTGGCGGACGAAAGCCGGCAAAGCCGGCAAATCCTACCTGTTCAACCACAAAGCCTTGGCGAAAGTGTTTCGCGCCAAGCTGCTTACGGCCATCCGGGAAGAGGGCCTCGAGCTTCCGGCCTGCTACGACCCACAGGGAAGTGGGAAGCGCAGAAACCGCAAGGAGCGGGTTTCTGTCCCGAAAACCTGGGTGGTGGATGTCAAGTCCGTCGGCAGCGGTGGCAAGGCGCTGGTTTATCTGGGGCGCTATCTTTACAAGGGCGTGATCCAGGAAAAGGATATTATCGCTTGTCGGGATGGGCTGGTGACCTTCCGCTACCAAGACGGCAAAACCAAACAGATGCAAACCCGAACGCTGTCAGGGCCTAAGTTCTTGTGGCTGATTTTGCAGCATGTGTTGCCCAAAGGCTTCCGGCGCGCCCGTAACTTCGGCTTTTTGCATCCCAACAGCAAGCGGCTGTTGGAATTACTTCAGCGGCTGCTCAAGCTGAACCCGGTTAAGATGCTGACAGGGTTGGCAAAAGGCCCTCAGATCAAGTGCCCTTGCTGCGGCGGTGCCATGCGGGTTGTGCAAACGCGCATTCCAGCCTCGGCGGCATTCGGGCGGCTTGCGCCATCCGGCTAACTAACGTGGAGGCGTGACCGGCTATGTAACTGCATCCGTCATTCCGAGGGAGCGAAATCGGCATTTCTAAGCCGAGGGCCACGCTCGGCTTAAAAAAGACTGTTTTTCACCTTAAATCACCACCACCCGCTAAAGGCATTGCCAAAGCAACGCTTTTGGCTTGCCCTAGACTGCTGCCGGTATAGATTCCTCGCAGCAACCGACAACATCCGAAAAGATATTTTCTTATAATAAGCCAGCTTTCCGACTACGACCGGGCTTGTCCAACAACCGGTTCAGATTGTGGCTCGCTATCGCTCACACAATCTAACCTTATTCGTTATGCCTCATGCAGGGAATAGACGGACATAGCCCGTCGGAGAAGTGAAGTTGCAATGAATTCATTGAAGAATATCCTTGGCATCGTTCTTCAGCGCACCTTGTGATTGGCGGACCCCCAATGGCGTGTAAGTGGTCTTAGGCAAACCACCTGCAGATTTATGTGCACGTAGGGCGCGCTTGACTCGTCCAGGTGACATCGGAATACTCGCCGGCAATTCACGTTTTTCCAGCTCGTGTCCCCAATATTCCTTGTACATGTCACGGTGAAGATGATGGAGTTGTGAGAGCGAAATTCGTTCAAAGAATCCAGTTTTGGCTAAGAGCTCCCTAAGGCGGGCCCTGCTGGGATGAGAGAGTGCTACTAAAAAGAAGTACCGACATTCGATGAACGTGATTTGAGCGAATACCAACTCTCTATATGAATTAATCAGCAAGTGATCCGGCGCTCCTCGGAGCATGTGCTCGAGTAAAACTTCAAAGGTATCTACTAGACGAGTCTGTGGATGAATTTCAGTTCCCACAATCTTGAAGTTCCGGTAATGCAAATAGTCTATGCGTTGTCTGTCGTTTTCTGTAAGTGAGCCGCTGTCCCACCTTCCCTTAATATCTCGCGGCAAAACATTTACACACTCTTCCACGATGGCGGAGTTCACTCTGTCCAAGGCCTTTCTCAGCAAGTCGCGCCCCGCTGTGTCGCCCACACGTACTTCTGAAAGGGTGTGGTGGTAGATATCTAATAGCCTGAACAATATTTCTTCATACCGTCCCTTCTCGTCATTCTGCCGATTGTGCTTCGCATCTTCTTCCTGTGCACGAATCTGTCTCTGCTGCAGCAATAAGGTTATGACTAAGCCGCCAAAACCGAGCGCAGTGAAGAGTGATGTGATTCGGCCAAAACTATCACCGTACACACCATACTTTTCCACGGTCTGCTCGGTAGGAACGGGAATACTGTGGGCTGTATAAAACCAGAAGAGGCCCACTGCTAGTAAAGCCACTGATGGCCCCCAAACACTTTTTATAAGTCTCGAAATAGCTTTACCCGATTGATTACCGAACCTGCGGATTCGTGCCGCGATAGTAATTGCCTTGCCTTTCATTTCATGCGGCCCTTAGGCCCCCCCGATTTTTTTGTGATGGAAATGCTGGTTATTGGGGCATAACAAGTGATTATATAGTTTCCGTATATCATCCCTGATTCCCCTATTCTAGGCAATAAGCTCTGGAGTTTTCTCGAAACCCTGACTGTATATCTCCCGTATCGGCGGATTGTAGTTTCTTTTTATTACGTGACAGACGGTTTCCGGCCATTCAACGCTCGCGTTAATATCGATCAACAAAAGTAATCAGATCAGTCAATCAGTACAGGCCGGACTCATGCATTATGGCCGTGAATTTCTGGCATGATCGGTCTCGTTAGCCAATTCATAAGTTCCCTATGCAAATACTTACCTGTAAAATCTGCCGCTTTATTATTAGTATTGGAGCAACAGCAAAATGGGTAGAGCCTATCAAAACCGAAAAGTGTCCATGGCTAAGACGGCAGAAGCCAAGACCAAGGTCTACAGCAAATACGGCCGTGCAATTTATGTGAGCGCCAAGTCGGGGGGCGTTGACCCGTCAGCAAACTTGACTTTGCGCGGCTTGATTGAACGCGCCAAGAAAGACCAGGTTCCTACCCATGTTATTGAAAAAGCCATCGACAAGGCTAAAGGCGCCGGCGGTGAAGATTTCGCGGTTGCACGCTATGAAGGCTATGGCCCTGGCGGCTGTATGGTGATAGTCGAATGTCTGACTGATAATCCTAACCGCACTTACGGCGATGTGCGCCAGTGTTTTGTAAAAACAAAATCCAAAATCGGCACGCCCGGCACAGTCAGCCATATGTTCGACCATGCCGCTATCCTGGCATTTAAACATGACGATGAGGATGCGGTTCTTGAAGCCTTACTTTCGGCCGATGTCGATGTCAGCGATATTGAAAGCGAGGAGGGAAAAATCACCGTGTTCACGCCCCAGGCCGATTACTTCAAGGCCAAGCAAGCCTTAACGGATTTGTTAGGCGAAATTGATTTTGAAGTGGACGAGATTCAATTTTTGCCCAAAGGCGGCAGCCCGATCAGCGGCGATGATGTTGCGCAGTTTGAGAGGTTTTTAGACCTGTGCAACGATCTGGACGACGTGCAGAATGTTTATCATGATGCGGAGTATTAACAGCCGTGCCGTAAAGCAAACATGACGCCCATTAACAGCCTCTGTATCTATTGCGGTTCCAGTCCGGGGCGGCTCGACGCCTACGCCTCGGCCGCTGTTGCGCTGGCCGAGTCGCTGGTCAGCCGAAACATCAGGCTGGTATACGGCGGCGCGAGTATCGGCATCATGGGCAGGGTGGCGGATCAGGTATTGAAGCTCGGCGGCCAAGTTGTCGGCGTGATACCGAAAGCCTTGGCGCATAAAGAAGTCGCGCACCATCACTTGACCGAACTGCATGTGACCCAATCGATGCATGAGCGGAAGATGCTGATGGCCGAGCTTGCGGATGGCTTTATCGCACTTCCCGGCGGCATAGGAACGCTTGAGGAATTATTCGAGATTTGGACTTGGGCGCAACTGGGATTTCATCATAAGCCATGCGGCCTGCTCAATGTGGAAGGTTATTACGATGCGCTGATCGAGTTTTTAGATCACGTAAAGGCAGAGCAATTTGTTAAGGAACATCACCATGCGATGTTGATGGTGGAGACCCATCCTGATGCGTTGCTGGAGCGCTTTGTCAATTACCGGCCGCCTGCCGTGAAACATTGGCTTGGCAAAGACGAGACCTGATCGGTTAAACTGATTCCAGCCGGGGAAATAAGCCCCCAACTATGGTCGGGTGCTTGGCGCTCTCAATACGACTTAATTTAAAGGAGATAATTATGCATTCCATTTCAGGGCGGTTTAATCATAAATGCTGCCGCTTTGTGATTTTGATCCTACCACTGATAATCACCGGCTGTTCTTTCTCGGACAGTTCCAGGAGTAGTTCCACCAGTTCCGAGAGTATTTCCGACAGCTCAGGGAGTTTATCCGATTCATCAGGCTCTAGTTCCAGCAGCAAGTCGAACAGGGAAAAGAAATACGAAAGCGAAGTGTCGGACTACACGATGGCTTATGTGAAATCCTCCCATGCGGATGCCGATTACGCCGGCTTTCTTAAGGGCTTAAGCGATATTGCCGCGAAGATCGGTATCGTTAACTGGGATGAGGAGCCAAAAACCTACAGGGGGATCGGCAAAGGCTTGAAGAAAGCAGGGGTTGAGGGTGCCGCTTACGAAACCTATAAAAAGAATTTTGCAGGCTCCGATCAACAGCATATGCAAAGTATTCAAAAAGGTTACGAGTCCGAGAAATAAACTATTCGTCTTCAAGGTCGGCGATCCGGGACATGATGCGCTCGAAATTACAGGCCATCGGCGTTCTGGCGGCCTTGGCTTTACCGCCGTCCGCCGGCACGGCCGCCGGCTTTAATTACCTGTATATAGAAGCCGGTGAAGGCAATTCGAGCGGGGGGCATACCGCGATTCAATTCGATGATGAAATTTACCATTATCAACATGTCGATTCCGGCCTGATCCGCCTGTTCAGGCAAGAAAAAACCGAATTTCATTTTCTCTACCGCTACTTGCAGAATCGCCCGGTGCATCTAAGCCGCGTCGAGGTCAGCGAAGACACTTTCGATCTGCTTAAAGACCAATTCAAGTGGCGGTTTTTGAAGCAGGAACGGCAGTTCAAACTGCTCGACGATCTGCATAAAGAGCGGATTTTTATCCGGCACTTGTTGCAGAAAACAACCGGCGGCCACGCTATTGCCTCCTCCGATGCGGCTCCGGTTTTGCGGTTAAAAGGCGTCGGGCTTTTTTATCCTGAACCGGGCCGGCAGCCTCAATACACGGACAGCAACCTAACAAAACAACAATCGCTAAGCGTTCAAAGTTTGCGCCGAAAAGTGGAGCAGCGATATGGCCCGGACTTTTTGCAGCGCCGCCGTGAAATGATCGAAGCGCAAATCAAAGCATTAGCGCCCAGCCAGTGGCCTGCGATAAATTCGGATTTGGTCGCTGAGGAATTTCCTTCCTCAATCTATACCTTCACGGAAAGATATTCGGACTATCTGACCGCATTATTTGCGATCAAGGCCCTAATGGATGCGCCGCCGCTGCAATCCGGCGCTCTGTTGCCGACGAATCAGCCGGTTTTCAAAATTTCCGAAGCGGAAAGACGGGCATTGGCCGAGTTGCAGGGTGATTTCGAAACCGGCCTGATCAAAGCGCTCGATTCAAGCCGCCCGGACTGGGGTTATGCCGTTTTAGTCGATATGGCCCGCTATATCGCTATCGACGCCTCATTGCAGTCCGGCTACTGGGTTTTTACTGACGATTTTACCGAAAACAGCGAACGGCTCAGGCCGGATCAGTACCTTGAACACAGCGCCCGGATACGGATACTGGTTAGCGACGCCAGGGCGGCTCTGGAACGTAACCGCCTATCGGCAACGTCCCGCCAACATTTGGGCGAGGCGGAATACAGTCAAATCGAAATGGCGGGCAACCGTTATATCGAACTGCTGAACAGCGAACAGCGTCATGATTTCCGTTATAACGGTCAAAAAGCCCTGCCGTCAAAGAGCATCGTTTTCCCGGACGGCCCGGTTCCGAATCTTAGCCCGGAACAATTAACCACGGCGCTGTCGGCATTGGATAACATTGAAAGCAGCCTGCTTGAAGCATTAAAACAAAGCTATCGCTATGATCTGTTTAGCCGCAATTGCGTGACCGAACTGTTCGGAACCATCAACCAGGCACTGTTAAAGCCCTACCGTTCCGGCGATGAAGTTGCGGACCCGGAAGCTTTAACGATAAAGGAATCCGAACAGCGTTTGGGCGGATATATCGAGACAGCCTATAACTTCGTCCCGTTTGTTGCTTACCAATCGGTTCTGGATCATTACCATGTGACGCAGAGCAGTGATCTGGATTCTTACCGCCGCCTCGAATTGGCAAAGCTCTCAGCCCGGCAAAACAGCCTGATAACGGGATTGAGGGAATCGAATATCATCAGCAGTCGTTTATACAAATACAATCCCGACGACGCGTTATTTGTATTTTTTACCGACGACAATGTGCTGCTGAGGCCGTTGTTCGGTGTTGTCAACACCGGCGCAGGGATCGGCCAAAGCATTTACGGCTTTTTCAGCTGGCCGCTGGATTCGGGGAAAAATTTGCAGTCGGGCGCAACCGGCATTTTAATGAGTCTGCCCGAATTGTTTTTTTTCAATATGCGCAAGGGCAGTTACCGGTATTTATCCCTGAATCAATTGACCCATGCGGACTTGCCGGATCATTGATATGATCTTTTACGTTTTTAATTTAAACCGCGACAGAGGAGTACGGGCATGAACGATAGATTTTTTGAAAGAGCGGGCGGTCTTGCGATCGTCGCCGTGTTGGTTATTGCCTGTCTGAAGATCATCGCTCCTTTTCTGGGGCCGATGCTTTGGGGAGCCATCATCGCAATATCGACCTGGCCCTTGTTTGACCGGCTGCAACGGCAACTGGGGGGGCGGCAGGGTTTTGCTGCCTTTATCCTGACGACAGGACTGATCCTGGTTTTTGTCGTTCCCATATTCCTGCTGGTTTACTCCTTGACCGAGCATGTCGCTTCAGTGAGCGGGCTGATCAAGGATCTGACAACGATGACATTGCCGCCGGCTCCGGCTTGGCTGGTTGATGCGCCGCTGATCGGCCCGAGAATCGACGCATTCTGGCAGCAGGCAAGCACCGACATGCCGGCCCTTCTGGAGACCGCGAGGCCCGCCCTCAAGGACGGGATGACCTGGCTGCTTAAACAAAGCGGGAATTTGACGCTGTCGCTTTTTGAGTTTCTTCTGGCGATCGTGTTGGCCGGATTTCTATGCGCTAACGGCGCCGGGACCCAGGAATTGCTGAAGCGTTTAATTTGCCGAGTCGCAGGAGAAACGGGCCTTGAACTGATTGCTATTGCGGGGCAAACCGTCCGGGCGGTATCCGTAGGCGTGGTGGGTACGGCGCTGATGCAGGCTTTATTGAGCGTGTTCGGCTTCGCCATTGCCGGCATACCGGGTGCGGGCTTGTTGGGCTTATTCTGTTTTATTCTGGCTATGTTGCAAGTTGGTACGGCCCTGGTCTGGATTCCGGCGGCCGTCTGGCTGTCCTATCAGGGCGAAACGGGGTGGGCGGTTTTTACCGTCGGCTGGAGTATCTTTATTAATATAGCGGACAATTTTGTGAAGCCCTACCTGATCAGCCACGGCAGCGGCTTGCCTATTCCGCTTATCTTTCTTGGCGTATTGGGCGGCTTGCTGGCATGGGGTTTTGTCGGCATCTTTGTCGGCGCTACCCTGTTGGTCGTCTGTTTTACATTGCTGAAAAGCTGGTTGGATCTGGAACAAGCTATTGATCCCGTCGATACCGGGGATTCTAAGGAACATGCATAAATTAATTTAAGCAATCAGCATGAAGCGCATGAAGACTTAAATCCTTCATGCGCTTCATGGTTTAAAAATAAAATTTGCTCAAGTTATTTCATGTACGATCCTAAGCATTAGGCTTGGCCTTAGAAAATTTCGTAGGGTACGCTGTGCGTACCTTATCGAAGGCTCAGCCTCTCGGCTTGGTCTGACTATTCGCGCCAAAAACCGACTTTCCGGCCTTGGCTGAGATGCGCTGGTATTTGGCGTAAGCGAGGCCGGCGGAACTGCGCAATTCCGCTTCACTCGCCTGGGTTGCAAAACCTCGGGCAACCGCTTCCAGCACATAGGCTTCCGGCGCCATGAAGCTGAAAGTGGTTACTACCGGCTTTGAACCTGCGGCAAGCAAATGCCCCGAGAAAAACTCATCGCTCAGGCAGGCCAGGACAACTGCCGGTTTATCGTGTCCGGCATGTTTGGGGAAGCGTTTTATGATGGGCTGGTTTTGTTCGTCCATCAAGCCGTCATGGCCGATGAATACGACCATTTCACGCTGCGCCGCATCGGGCGGCGTAGCGGCTTGTTGCATAAAATCAAGCATTGCCTGGTCAATCTTGCTGCCGCGATATGCGTCGGCGGTAACGGTGAGCCGGTCCTTCCAGGAAAACTGGCAGCGTTCCAGGATAGTCTCGTTAATATCTTTTTCGCAGCCCAAGTTTTTCCAGCCGTCCGCCTTGCTCAAAAAGGTTTTCACGCCATAAGCCGCGCCCCAATACAGGTTGTTACGAGGATCATCGCCATTGCCGATTTTCGCAGGAACAGGCACGATGCCTTGCGATACGTTGTCGACCAGGGACACAATCACGGAAATATGCGTGTTGGGTACGGCTGCGGCATAAGCCGGCAACGCCGCAAAAAACAGCAGGCTGAATAAACAAATCGAGCGCAGGGTAGTCATGTGTACGAACCCTCCAGAAGGCAAGGCAATAAGGATCATAGGATGTTGATAGGGGCTCCGCCGCGTTCAACCGACACGGATCATAGCGCAGTGGGTTTAGACATAGCAAAAAATGTTTTTTATTTTTGCAGTCTGGGGCATGATGATAACGTTATGGAAGGGATGCTGTGCGTACCATTGAACGCCGAAAGGAATGCATACCCTACGCTATTTCACTATCCGCCAGATAGCAGCCCGGATCCTCGGCCCAGAAATTTCCTGTCGTTTGCGCGGCCCTGACGCGGGTGTTGCCGTTGCAGATTTCTTGGTAACGGCATCTTCCGCAGCGCCCTTCAAGCGGTCTGGGATGTTGCTTAAGACCCGCCATCAACGGATCGCCGGTGTCCATCCATATTTCCGAGAAAGGCCGTTCCTTTACATTGCCCAATTCGTAATGCCACCAGAATGTGTCGGGATGGACGTTGCCCAGATTGTCGATATTGGCGACATTGACGCCCGAGGCATTGCCACCCCATTGTTCCAGCTTGGCTTTGATGTGATCGGCTTGATCGGGAAAATGACGCGCTACCCAGTGTAAAAAATAAACCGCATCGGCGTCGTTATTGCCGGTCACGAATTCCCGGTCTTTACCTTCCTTGAGCCATTGGTAACTGGTTTCAAACAGCAAATCCATCGCGGTCCGGGTCATCGCAAAATGGGCGTCGTCCTTGCGGTTCTTATTGCCGCGGCCGCCGTAATTCAGATGCGACAAATAGAATTTGTCGATATTGTGTTCATCCATTAGCTGCAACAGGGCAGGGAAATCCTGGGCGTTATCCTGCGTCAACGTAAAGCGCAGGCCGACTTTGATGCTTTTTTTCAGGCACAGGCGGATGCCGTGCAGGGCTTGGTCGAATGAGCCTTGTACCCGGCGGAACCGGTCGTGGGTATCCTTGATGCCGTCCAGGCTGACGCCGATATATTGGTAATTAATCGCGGCGATTTCATCGATATTAGCCGCGGAGATTTTGGTGCCGTTGGTCGATAACGCGACATAAAAGCCCATGTCTTTCGCGCGCCGGGAAATGTTAAAGATGTCGGGATGCAGCAATGGTTCGCCGCCGGACAAGATCAACACCGGCACTTTAAAGGCTTTCAGGTCGTCCATGACCGTATAGATTTCCGGCGTGCTCAATTCGTTCGGGAAATCGATGTCGGTGGACGTCGTATAGCAATGCTTGCAGGTGAGGTTGCAGCGGCGGATTAAATTCCAGATAACCACCGGAGCCGCCGGTTTGCGCGCCGGTTTTAACGGTGTCGGGTCTATCAGTTCGCGCATGTAGTGGCTTAGTCTAAACATAATCAATAACTACTCAAAAGTTAGAAAAATAGAACACGGATACCAAAAGTAGGCGCCTCTAGGCGACACGGCTTTAACGGATAAACACTGATAAACCGTGAATAAAAAATCCGTTTAAATCCGTCTAATCAGTGCCATCCGTGTTCTATTATGCACTCGTTCGGAAACCGGTTTCGCTCGTTTTCGCTCGTTCCCAAGCTCCAGCTTGGGAATGCAGTCTTGGAAGCTCCAGCTTCCCGAGTCGCGAAGCTGGAGCTTCGCTAACTGGGTTCACCACGAACGGTTTAACTTAAAGCGGGGCGGGGTTTGCAACCCCGCCCCTGACGTTTCCGCGAAGCCTAAAGCAAAGTGGGTATGCTTAATCAGCGCAAAACGTTTCGGACTGGGCAACATGCCCCGTCCGGCTTGCTAGGATTTCTGCTGCTCGGCAACTGCTCCATGCGTCGCCTAAAGCGCCTACTTTTGGTGCTCTACCTCCTTGCAGTCGTCCGAAAACCGGTTTTTTTCAGGATTTTTGTGCTGTATAAAACATCAGAACCCAGATTATAGTCGCCGAGCAGATCGGAAATTTGCTGAATCTGTTGATCGACGGCTTCCTGAGTTTTTCCATGCACCATCGCAAACAGGTTGTATAGCCATTCGGGCGGATGCCGGGGGCGATGGTAGCAATGGCTGACAAATTCCAGTTGGCCGACTTTTTGCCCCATTTCATCGATGAACTCATCCGGGATATTCCAGACAGTCATGCCGTTAAAGCGATAACCCAATTTATAGTGGTTGGGTACTGCGCCGATACGGCGGATGATGCCGCTGTTTTGCATGGTTGACAATCTCATCATAACATCATCCGCGGTCAGGCCGAGTTGCTCTGCAATAGCCTGGTAGGGCTGAGGCGTTAACGGCAAACCGGCCTGGGTCGCCTGGATGATTTTGCGGTCTGTTTCATCGAGCATGCTTAGGCTTCCAGCTTCAGGTTGACAAAATATTCTTTGTTTTTCGGCATGTTGTAGACGGTCAGTCCCGTTTGTTGTTCTATTGCACTGACGGTTTGCCGGATTTGTTCGGGCGTTTCCGTGGCGATCACAAACCACATATTCAGCTCATGGCTGCGTGCGTAATTATGGGCGACTTCAGGAAAGCTGTTGATGATTTCGGTGATTTCATCGAAGCGCTGTTGCGGGGCTTTAACGGCCGCCAGGGTCAAGGCTCCGCCCATTTGTTCGGCGTTATACAAGGGGCCGAAGCGGGTCAGGACGCCGTTATCCAACAGCGCTTTCAGCCTGGCTATCAGCTCCTGTTCGGTCAGTCCCAATTGCACGGCGACTTGTCGGTAAGGCGCGTCGCAGATCGGAAAGCCGTTTTGCAGGGCGTTGATAATTTTTTTGTCTATTTCATCCATCAGCTAAAGCCGGGGTAGGATTTTTATAAATGGCGCCGCGTTGCTTGAAACAGCGCTTGCTGAACAGGATTTCCTTGTCGAAACCGCTTAAGCCGCAAGCGTCAACGAGTTGTTCCAGTTGCTTTAACACGGTGGCCTTGTCTTTGCCGTGGATCATGCAATACAGGTTATACGGCCATTCCGGCTGCCGGGGGCGCTGGTAACAGAGCGTCACGAACGAAAACCGGCTGATATGGCCGCCCAGTTGCTTGATTAGATGATCCGGTACGTCCCAGACGATCATCGCATTGGCGCGGTAGCCCAGTTGCCGGTGTTTGACGATGACGCCCATGCGTTTGATCAGGCCTTGTTGTTTAAGCCGGGTTAGGCGCTCGATCACTTCGGCTTCGGGCATGTCGCAAAGCTGTCCGATGTCGGCATAAGGTCTGGCGCAAATGGGCAGACCCAGCTGGATATGTTCGAGCAGTTGACGGTCACGAGAATCAATCATTATTCAAGTCCAGCTTAAAGCCCAAATCAATGAAAAAATCGTCCAGCATCGGCAGCAGCATGGCCGGGTAGGATGTTTCCCGTTCTATCGAATCGATCACCGCGTGTAAGTGTTCGGTATCGGACGCGATGACCACGAACCAGAGATTAAACCGGTGTTCGCGTTCGTAATTATGATTGACTTCGGGATACGCGCTGATTATATCGGCGACAGTTTGCAAATGTTGTTCGGGTACCGACATGGCGACCAGGGCGCTGACACCGATATGATTGGGCGGAATGACCGGCCCGATGCGGCTTATCAGGTTGTTATCGTTCAGCTCGGTAAATGCCGATAAAACCTCGGCTTCGGTCACGCCCAGCGCATCGGCGATGTCCTGATAAGGCCTGGTCGACAGCGGGAAATCGTGCTGATAGTCGTTTAGCAGCTGTTTGTGTAAGGTCGTCAGCATGGGTCTATAAGCCGATTTTATGCGCACGCGAACTAAAGAAAATGCCGTTGGGTTTGTTGGCGGGCAGGCGGGTGATTTCCTGCAAGGTGTCCGTATCGTAAACCACCAGTTGGTTATCGTCTCTTAGCGCAACCCAGACTTGCTCACCGCGCGGGGTGAATTCCATGTGCAGGACGCCTTTTCCGGGCGACAAGGTTTTATGCAGGGACAGGTCTTTGACATCGATAATCTGTAATTGGTTATTATCGGGGAAGGCGAAGTTAACCCAGACTTGCCGCGCATCGGGCCTTGCCATCACAAAGACCGGTTGCCCTGCGACCGCTATGGTGTCGTGCAGTTCCCAGGTGTTTTTGTCGATGACCAGAACCTTGTGCTGGCCTACCGCGGGTGCAAACACGTAGTCGCCTGCTACCGCCCAGCCTTCAAGATGCGGCATTTTATAAACGGGCAGTTTTTCATCGTCTTTGCCGTAGTCGGGCAATATGTGTTTGACTCCGGCATCAAGATTCCATAAATCCAGCAGCGCCAGTCCGGGTTCGCCGAATAAACCGGCGATATAGTAGTGTCCGTCCGGCGACATTAGCGCGTCGTAAGGCTGCTTGCCGATGTTCGGGAATTTTTTGATGAGCGGCGCTTTGGGATTTTTAAAGTCGGCCATCCATATTTCACCAGCATCGAACAGGGAAAATACAAAGCGCTGTCCGGGGGCGTCAACCAGGCCGACCACTTTGGAGCGCAGCCCATCGCCGTAGTCGGAAGGAATGTCGGCAACCAGTTCCAGCGTGTCGGCTGAAAAAACCTTAACGCCGCCGGGTGTGTAGTTGGACACGGCGATTAATTTTCCGTCCTGGGAAATAGCACCGCCGATGCTGTTGCCGGCCTGGATGATGCGCTTGTCGATGGCATCCTTGAGCATATCGATTTTAGTCAAGCCCCCGTCGCGGCCGAAAACATAGGCGTAACGTTGGTCGCGGGAGAAAACCACGGAAGCGTGGGACAAATCGCCCAGCTTTTCGATCTTGGCTAAGCGTTTATGCTCGGTGGTGTTAATGATCAGCGCATTGCCGTCTTCGCGTTCGATCACGACGCCCAGGTCGCCGGTGGCGCGTAGGTCGGCAGTGGCGTTGAGAGAGATCAGCAAGGTTAAAAAGGGAAGCAGTTTTTTCATAAAAATATTAATGCAGGCATAAACTGAAGCGTGTTATCGGCAATTTCGTAGGGAGGAAACGCTACGATGATAATTGACAGACAATGTTTTTTAATTCCTCAATTGCCAATGGTGGATCTACTCTATGGAGCATGGAATGACAATTTGGGCAAACAGGTCTCAAGTCATTAATTGGATCAACTTGGTATGATTTGCCTATTTTTGATATTGGCACCAGATGATGAACGTGGATAAATCCATTACCTAATTCGCCGTAAGTTCTTACAAAATCAAATCCGCAAACTGAACAAATGGCTTTCCAATGCTGAACGCATAATTGTTTTGCTCTGACATTTCGTTCATAGGCATTAACAGTTATTGTTCGTTTAATTCCCTCAAATAAAGTTTCTGGTGTCGCTGATAACTCGTTCGGAAAGTGTTCGTCGCCAGTTAACTCTGTCGCTTCTAGTGCTTCAACTAACTCAGGGCGTAACTGCCAAACGAACTTAATACCATCTTCCCAGCCATTAAAGAACAAGTCCCAGAATTTATATTTTTCTTTGCTTCGTGCAGTAAAGTTTATGTCGTAGTGTTCTGCAATGCGTTTAGCATATCTACCAAGCTCCAGATTTAATGGCCCATAATGAGTTCCTAGGATTAGGCCAATTTGGCTGGCGTATGCTTTGTGGCCTTCAAAGGAATAGAGAGCTTGAAACATGGCGATGTCGAACTCTTTTGTTATGGCACTATTTTGTAAAACTTCTATCCATTGTGTGTTTGTAAGTTCTGTTGCCATTGTTGTATCCCTTGTCCTTATTTATCGTTTCCATACTTACGCAATATCCCAACCAGCCAAGCAGCCTCATCCCGATTCATAAACGGCTGCCAAGGCGGCATGGCGGTTCCTTCTCGACCGTTAAGAATGGTTGAAATTAAAAAATCATCGGGCTTCCCGGCCAATACTTCGGGCAACAGGGCAGGGCCAAGGCCGCCTTTTAATGTCAGTCCATGACACGCTCCGCAATCATGATTGAGCATGTTGCGCAGCGTGCTTTGCCTTTCCTGAGACGGCTCGCCGGCCAGGCTGGCTTTGGCTAAAACAGCTGTCATAACCAACATTAAAAGCGGCAGTTTTTTCATCGATGTTACGGTTTTAGCCTGCCATAGTACATCGCAACATTATTAATATCGTCATCGCTTAAGGAACCGGCGATAGCATTCATAATGTCGGATTTGCGGGTTTTATCCCGGTACTGTTTGAGCGCCGTTTTCAAGTAATCCGCATCGCGTCCGGCCAACGGCGGAAAAGGCGCGTCGGCTGAAGGCGTTTTAATGCCGTGACATTGCGAACAAACCGCCGCCGCTTTGGCCTCGCCCGCATAAATGCTGGCCGCATTGACGCTTTGGGCGGACATCAAGCCTAATATCAACGATCCTGTAAGAGTTGATAGTCTCATTATTTTGCTCCTTTCATCTCGTCAGGAGAAAGACCGCGAGTCATGTATCTGACGCGGCCGTGAGAAAAGATACCGGCCGGGCTTTCCATGGCTACGGACGCGACTTTTTGCAATGAGGTGGAATCATAGACGACGACCTCATCTCCGCTGTAACCGGCGCTGACATACAGGAACTTGCCGTCGGCGCTGTATTCAGGGAAATAAGCATGTCCGCCTACATCCAGGGTTTTAACGACTTCCAGGGTAAGCTTGTCGATCAGCTGGATGGTGCGGGCGCGACGGTCTTTAGAGATGATGTCCACCGCGACATAAGGCGCATTGGCGTGAGCTGCTGGGGACTCGGTGCCGCCGGAAACAGGAACCTGCTTGACCACTTCCATTTTGTCCAAATCCCAGACGCTGACCACTTCTTTGTCGCAGTCGCCGAAGTTGGTGCCGAAACCGAGCGTGCGGCCGTCAACTTCAACCGCAGCCCCGCCACCAACGTGAGGCACGCAACCGGCTTCCAGTTTTTTGATGATTTTGCGGTCTTTTAGATCAATCGCGGTAACGATGCTGTCATCATAAGAAGCAACCATGAGTTTTTTACCGCCATGGGACAGGAAGGCGTCATGCAAATGGCGTCCGACGTTTTCTATTTTAGTGACCGGAAAGCCTTCTTTTAAGTCAACCACCCAAACTTGACCGGCGTTTTCCAGGGCGATGGCGAAAATATCGTCAAACGGCGTGCCGATGATCATGCCGGAATCGGAGGAGACCATTTTGCCATCCGGGTCGATGCCTTCCAGTTCAAAGGTTTTCAACGGTTCCAAGGTGTCGGCATTAAGGATAACGGCGTTGTGCGGTACATAAGAACCCGCCATGATGTATTTGCCGTCGCGGGAAACGCCCAGTCCTGGTCCGTTGAATCCGGTTTTAACGCTACGCACCGCTTGCATGGAATATAAATCGACTTTAAAGATTTCCGCCGTATCGGTTTTTACATAAGCCCAACGCGGGTTGGCGGGGTTATAGTCGATAATGTGCGCGGCGGTGCCGGTAGGAATTTCACCGATTTGTTTGTGGGTAACGCTGTTGATGAACACCGCCTTGGAGCCTGAGCCGCGCCCGTATTTGCCGCGAGCCGCCACGCCGATTACATCATCCATACTGTTGATTGCGTAGGTGGGCTTTGCGGGCAGGGTGCTTTCGTCCTTGACATACACTTTGATCGACGCCTTGATGTCGTCAAGGGTCCAGGCTGGGTTGGCCTGTTTTGGCGTGGTTTGCAGATGTTTGACCAAGCCGCGGATTTCGTCATCCGATAAACGACCGTAGAACGGAGGCATCAAGGTGTCGAAACTTCCGGTCATGATCAGACTGCGTAAAGCCGTAGGACTGCGGCCTTTCAAACTATCGGCATTCAAGCCGGGAGCAATAAACCCGCCATGGTCCGAGCCGTGACAACTGGCGCAATTATCTTCGTATAGCTGGTGCATGTTTTTGGATGTATCAGAGCTTGCCTGTACACCAAAAGGTAAAATAATAGCGGCTAAGCCGAGAAGGACTGACTTGGGTAGGCGTTTTTTTGTAGTCATTATGTTGGTCTCCAATGTAGTATTGAATCAATATTATCGTGTATGGTTGGAAAGCTCAAGCAATCATGCTTGTTTAATACGAGAAAAATTCATGGTTGCTGCAATTTGTTGTTTTGCATCATGTAATATCTGTAACGACATTTCCGGCGTTGACGGTTGGCGTTCCTGTTTTTGAAAGGCCGGCAGGGTAATGGCGGACCGGTTTTGCCAGGGGCTTTATTATTGTTAGCCCCTCAAAGGGGGATGTTCATGAGCCGCCTAAAGGCGATTATTTTTATTTCCACAAACTGAGTTGTGCTTTTCTTTTTCTAGCGCCCTATATACGCCCTAACAACATTTTTATCCAGTCCCGCCGCCGATACAAAACAACCTCGGGCCCGGAAATTTTCTCCGGTAAAGTTCTTAGTTTTCCCCATAAATTGCCTTGCTATGGAATTATAGTGCTGTTGAAGCGGACACGCCTTGATGAATTCAACTCAATTGGTAAAACTCTCCACGCGCTTCAGACTGTCCGCCGTGTCTATTTATCGAACTCTGAAAGGTACGCACAGCGTACCCCGCGAGACTGAGATTATTTGCTGATTGTGGGACTAAACAGCTAATCAAGTTTTAGTCTTCTGTCGCTCGTTGCCGCCGTTGCAGTTTGGCTACCCGTTTTTGCACCAGCGTCTTGGCGGCATCTGCGCCGATATGAGCTTCACCGCGCTTTTTGGCTAGTTCTATTTGTTTTTCGCGCTCTATGAAACGGGTTTTCCGTTCAGCGGTGATTTTATCGTAACAATGAGGACAGCTAACGCCTTGCTGATATTTGTCGCTGGCTTTATCGGCTTCGGTGATTGGCAGGCGGCAGGCGTTGCATTGGTCGTAAACGCCTTTTTCAAGCTGGAGATTAACCGTTACCCGCTCGTCGAAGACAAAGCATTCGCCTTCCCAAAGCGTTTCTTGTGCGGGGACTTCTTCCAGGTACTTTAATATCCCGCCTTTGAGATGATAAACCTCGGCAAAGCCCTGTTCTTTTAGGAAGGCCGTGGATTTTTCGCAGCGGATGCCGCCGGTGCAGAACATCGCGACTTTTTTGTGTTTTTCGGGGTCGAGGTTTTCTTTAACGTACCGGGGGAACTCCCGAAAGCTGGCCGTATTCGGGTTAATCGCGTTTTTGAAGGTGCCGACTTTAAATTCGTAGTCGTTGCGGGTGTCCACCAGTATGACATCAGGATCGGAGATCAGTTTGTTCCAATCTTCAGGGCTGACATAAGTACCGACCACGCGCTTGGGGTCGATGCCTTCGACGCCCATCGTCACGATCTCTTTTTTGAGTTTGACTTTGGTGCGGTTGAACGGCGGTTTGTCGGTCAGTGATTCCTTGTGGTCAATATCCGCCAGACGCGGATCGCTACGCAGCCAATGCAGCACTGTGTCGATGGCTTGGCGTGACCCGGCTATCGTGCCGTTGATGCCCTCGCCGGCCAGCAACAAGGTGCCGCGAACCTGATTGGCTTCCATGACCTTATGCAGGGGTTGGCGCAAAGCCTGATAATTTTCCAGTGTGACAAATTTGTACAGGGCACAAACGACGATGTGGGACATTATGATTCCTTGTTGCGGACCGGAACGTAAATCCGGTTATGTAGTGATTATGCGATTGATCGGTTCATGTCCAGCGCCAATGCCTCGGCAACTTTGATGCCGTCAACAGCCGCCGAAAGAATCCCGCCTGCATAGCCTGCGCCTTCCCCGGCCGGATAGAGTCCTTTGGTATTCAGGCTTTGGAAATGGTCATTGCGTTTGATTCGGATAGGCGATGAGGTGCGGGTTTCTACGCCGGTCAATACAGCGTCATGCATCGCAAAGCCCTTTATCTTTTTATCGAAAGCCGGGATGGCTTCGCGTATCGCAGCTATCGCATAATCGGGCAAGGCCGAACTGAGGTCGCATAAGTGTACGCCCGGTGTATAGGAGGGCTGTACCGTACCCAACTGTGTTGAGGGGTGTTTGGCGAGAAAGTCGCCAACCAGTTGCCCCGGCGCTTCGTAGGTTTCTCCGCCCAACTTGAACGCGCCCGCTTCCAGGCGGCGTTGGAAATCGATGCCCGCCAACGGATGACCGGGATAATCGTCAGGGGTGATGCCGACGACAATGCCGCTGTTGGCGTTACGCTCGTTGCGCGAGTATTGGCTCATGCCGTTGGTGACAACATGTCCCGCCTCTGAAGTTGCAGCCACGACAGTGCCGCCTGGGCACATGCAAAAGCTGTACACGGAGCGTCCGTTTTTACAGTGATGGACCAGTTTGTAATCGGCGGCGCCCAGCAACGGATGCCCGGCATTGCCGCCGAACCGGCAGCTGTCGATCAGGGATTGCGGATGTTCTATGCGAAAGCCGATAGAAAAAGGTTTGGCTTCAATGTAAACGCCCCGGGCATAGAGCATTTTGAAAGTGTCGCGCGCGCTATGCCCGACCGCCAGCAGCACATGATGGGTGTTAATGGTTTCGCCGCCGGCGAGCACCACGCCGCGCACCTGTCCGTTATCGATAAGGATGTCGTCAACCCGGTTTTGGAAGCGGATTTCTCCGCCTAATGACTCGATGGTTTCTCGTATCTGTTCCACTACGCCTACCAGCCTGAATGTGCCGATATGAGGCTTGCTGACATGGAGGATTTCGGCCGGTGCGCCGGCTTTGACCAGTTCGGTCAGCACCTTGCGTCCGTAGTGATTCGGGTCCTTGATCTGGGTATGAAGCTTGCCGTCGGAAAAGGTTCCGGCACCGCCTTCGCCGAACTGTACATTGGACTCGGGGTTGAACCGGCTTTTACGCCAAAGGCCGAACGTGTCTTTGGTGCGTTCCCGTACCTCTTTTCCCCGCTCCAGAATGATCGGTTTAAAACCCATTTGAGCCAGAATCAAGCCGGCAAACAGCCCGCACGGCCCTGTGCCGATGATCACGGGGCGTTGCGCCAGATTCTTTGGCGCTTGGGTTACAATACGGTAAGTGCTGTCCGGTGTTGCAGAAATGTGCGGGTCGTTTTGCAGGCGCTTAAGAATGGCCGGTTCATTTTTGGTTTCTACATCAACGGTGTATACAAGCAGGATCGCATTGCGCTTGCGGGCATCATAACCTTGGCGGAATATGGTGTAAGCGATCAGCTCTTCCGCGCTGAGGCCAAGCCGCTCAAGTATCGCGGTTTTGAGTTGGTCTTCAGGGTGATCGAGCGGGAGTTTAAGTTCAGTGATTCTCAACATGTAATGTATTTCCGATTGGTTCCTGACAGAACCGATTGTTTTGCCGGTGGCGTATGAGGATGTTTTATTTTACCTTAACGCAGTTTTTCTTGTTAGCTGCACCGTGCGTTTGTGCAAGCAGGTCAAAAAGGGGAGGTTGCAAATGGCGCTAGGAAAATTACTGACGGTTATTGGCGTTATTTTAGCGATTATCGGGCTCACGGTTAGTTACGCGCCCTGGCTGATCGGCTGGTTTGGCAAGTTGCCCGGCGATATACGTGTTGAGGACGAGCAGCGGTTCGTGTTTATCCCGATTACCTCTATGTTTGTTGTCAGTATTATATTGACGCTAATTTTTAATCTGTTTTTTCGTAAATAATGAACTGCATGGTATTATGCTTACAATATATTGTCGGATACCTTGAGTTCTTGTAGAATATTCCGATTAAGTACTGCAGTGCTCATAATACCTGTAATTTGGAACAAGAATGGACATATCACAAGAATTGCTACAGAAAAAGATTCTGATTGTAGATGATGCAGCTTCAATGCGGACACTAACCAAAGCTATTCTGCGCGAGGCCGGATTTACCCACGTTTTTGATGCGCCGGGTGGTGAAGAAGCATTGCTGATGATGAGAAAGGTAAAGATTAATATCGTGGTCTGTGATTGGAACATGCCGGGTATGAGCGGTCTTGATTTGTATAAGACAGTAAAAGACGACGCCAAATTAGAAACGCCGCCCTGGATAATGCTGACTTCTTCGTCCGAAGGCGACAAGGTAAAGGAAGCCATTATGGCCGGAATAACCTCATATATTGTAAAACCTTTTAAGCCGGATAACTTGGTCAAGCAAGTTGTGGCTAAACTTTCTTAACGTTTTATAGGCAAAGCTTTACGCCCCTTACCACATTCGTAGGCAATGCGTTAACTTCGGTGACCGCAAACAAAAAGGCCCCATTCGCAACAGCAGATTGCAAATGAGGTCTTTTTTATGGCCGATTGTTTTCTATGTCCGGCTTAGCGGTCGGCGCCCGTCTTTTTCCGATATTTTTCTTGTCCCTGTGGCGTATTTTGACTTTTTCGGCGGCTGCTTTTTTAGGTTCTATTTTCTTTTTGCCGCCAGTCGCCTTTCCTGAAGCCTTGAGTTTTTTAGGGCCTTTATACTTGCCTTCCAACTCTTTAATGCTGCGGTGTTTGAATTTCTGCTTCAAAAAACGCTCAATGCCGGACATTAAATTCCATTCAGTGTGTTTTACCAGCGCAATGGTCAAGCCCAGCTCGTCGACCCGGCCTGTCCGTCCTATGCGATGGATATAATTGATGCCGTTTCTCGGCACATCAAAATTGATGACCAGATTAATACCCTTGATGTCCAGGCCTCGGGCGGCAAGGTCGGTAGCAATCATGACCTTGACTTGGCCTTCGCGGAATAATTCCATCATCCGGTTGCGGTCTTTTTGATCCATTTCTCCATGCAGCACACCGACACGGAGTTTTTGTCCGCGTAGCGGACCGCGAAGAGCGTCCGCCTGAATCCGGCTGTTGGTGAAGACCAGCGCCTTGTCATAGGTTTCATTTTGCAGCAGCCAAGCCAGCAGCTTTTGTTTATGATCATTATCGTCGGCCAGCACGATTTGCTGTTCGATGTTGCGGTGTCCGTCATGCAGCGTATTTAAGGCGACGACTTCATGATTTTTCAGCACCTTGTCAGCCATTTTGATGACGCCGAAATGCGTCAAGGTGGCCGAAAACAGCAGGGTTTGCCGCGTAGCGTTGCAGCTGTTGGCGATGGTCAGTACGTCTTCGCTAAAGCCCATATCCAGCATGCGATCGGCTTCATCCAATATCAACACTTCCAGATTGCTGAAGTCCGGTATCTCTTGCTCCATCAGTTCCAATACTCTGCCTGGAGTCGCAATGACGATTTCCGTGTTTCTGCGCAGCATATTTTGTTGCAGCCTGAAATCATCGCCGCCTGTGATCAGGCCGGTTTTCAGGTCGGTAAATTCAGTCAATTGTTGGCAGTGCTTAAAGATCTGCTGGGCCAATTCGCGGGTCGGGGTCAGCACCAAGACTCTTGTGCCGGATTTTGCGGAGGGCAGGGTTAGCAGATGATGCAGCGCAGCCAGCAGGAATGCGGCGGTTTTGCCGCTGCCGGTTTCGGCGCTGACCAGCAGGTCTTTGTGTTCCAGAGCCAGGGGGATTGACTGTAGTTGTACGGGCGTGGGCTGTTCAAAGCCCATTTTTTTAACTGCCGACAGCAGTTGCTCATCGAGTTCCAGGCTGGAAAATGACGGCGTTTTGTTTGTTGGGTTTGGCTGCATGGATCTTTAAATGGCTGCTAAAGCGCAAGGATGATAAGAAGCAATCTGTGCAGGTATTATAGACTTTTTGCAGACGGGGTTATGATTAAATAACTATTCATTGCAAATCGGTTTTTTAGCTTTTAAGCTAGTTCAAAGCAGGAATACCATCCCGTCGACAGAGAACAGGAACAACGATGATACCAATTAGAGACACTGCCCCCTGCCATTCCAGACCTTTAGTCACCTGGGGGTTAATGGCGATTTGCATTACTATTTTTGTGTCGATGAAATTGATGCCGGATCAGATGAGTTACAGGCTGCTTAATCTTTATGGCATGGTGCCTATCCGCTATACCAATCCGTATTATGGCTTGCCGTTCGATGGCTATTTATCTTTTTTGACCAGCCTGTTTCTGCACGGAAACTGGCTGCACCTTATCATGAACATGTGGTTTTTATGGATATTTGGCGATAATGTAGAAGACAGAATGGGGCGTTTGCCTTTCTTGATTTTTTATTTAGTGTGCGGCCTTTTGGCTACTTTTTTGCAGTGGTTTTTCGACCCGGAACTTGCGATCCCCGTTGTTGGCGCATCGGGTGCGATAGCCGGTGTATTGGCGGCTTATTTCTTTTTGTATCCACTTGAGCGGGTTGTCGTGTGGGTTCCCCTGTTTTTTTTGCCGATAGTCATTCATATTCCGGCGATTGCTTTTTTAGGCTTGTGGGTCTTGGTTCAGCTCCATAGCGCGACCACTGCAATGCTGTTTGAAGGGACAGCCGTCGATGTGGCCTGGTGGGCTCATTTAGGCGGTTTTATTGCAGGTACTGTTTTATATCGGTTATTTCTTCGTAAAGACCAAGCCGAAAAAAATGAATTAATTTGACGGTGTTCAGGTATAATTTGCCGCTTCAAAAAGCGGTGTTTTTGACAATACACCAGTATCAGGAGTTATTTCCTGATTTAAAAAAGAATCCTTAAGTTCAATCAGGTCAAAAGTAATATGAAAAAAATTAACGTTGCGTTGGTCAGGCTACTTCAGTTTGTAGTTTTTGTGGTGTCCATATTCATGGTAATCGTCTATTTCGGCGCCATGGTTTTACTGCCTTTGGATGCCGTTGTATTGCTGATAAAGCTGATGGGAGTAGTGGGTCTTAACGGTTTTATTGCGGCCTTTATTGCTGTGCCGGCTGTCGGCTATTTAGGTTTGATGGTTTATAAAACGCCAGGGCTTTGCAAAATGGTAGTCGATGCAGGCGTTGACCTGATCAAGACCGGTAAAACCCGGGTTGAAGCGTTTAATGAAATCGCCGATGCAGTAAAAGCTTAAGTTTGCGATTGTTCATATTAAAAAAGGGTGTGCCGGTTTCGGCACACCCTTTTTTTTGTGCCTGTTATTTTGAAGACCGCCGCTGTTGCAATGCCCAATAAAAAATCAACGCCCCGAATGCGGCAACCAAATGTTTTAACGAGTGCCCGCTGAGCAAGCCGAAAATGCTGTAAAGTTGAGCGTCGAACAGCTCCATTAGTTTCGAGACCGCATAAGCTATAACGACGCCCCAAATATACTTGTCGTTATCCAGTTTCGAGTCGAACAGCCGCAGGATCAGCGGTATCAACAATACCGGTAAAAACTGCACCAGCACATAAGCGCGTAAATCTCCGTTGCCGTTAATTTCAGTCACATACCAGTAGAGTACCGATGCAATGCCCCCTATCAGCAAGGGGGCAAATAATTGTCGCGCCAGCTGAATCGAAATATATTCCCCGACTATGGCGCAGAACAACGCCATAAAAGCAATCGTCATCGGAAGGCGGTCCCAAAGCAGGGTTTGATTACCGGGTTGAAGGTGGTAATACGCAGAACCGAAACCGGTCAAAAGCACTCCGGCAAAGAATGTCAAATACATGGGCTGCAATTCGGCCAATCCTCCCTGTGCCCGACGCAACGCGACCAGCCGCATGCCGATGATGCCGATAATGACGAACGGCAAATTGGACAGCACATTGAAAAAGTTGGCAATGTCTAGGATGCTGCGCTGGTCGGCGAAATGATGGTAAGCCGGCTCCTGGGCAATGGGATCGATATTGAAAATCGCGACCACGGAGACAACAATGATCGCCAGCATAATTTTTAAGCGGTTATCGGCAAGCATAAATTTAGAGAGAAAAACAAAGGACAGATAGTAATCGCTCTTGTATGATTAGGATACACCTTGTTATTTCATGGAGTACCCTCATGCCTATCCTGTTCGCGTTGATCGCTTTCATCATTGTTGTTGCGCTGTTTTTTATCGGCATTTACAATCGGCTCGTCAACTTACGCAACGGCGTTAAAAACGCTTTCTCCCAGATCGATGTCCAGCTGACTCGGCGTTACGACCTTATCCCGAATCTGGTTGAAGCCGTTAAGGGTTATATGAAACACGAGAAGGAAACGCTGGACGCCGTTATCAGTGCGCGGAATGCTGCGGTAACCGGGCTTAAGGCCGCCGGGGCGAACCCTGCCGATCCAGATGCGATCAGGCAACTGGCGGGCGCCGAGGCGGCGCTTCAGGGCAGTCTCGGTAAAATGTTTGCATTGGCCGAGGCATATCCCGATCTCAAGGCCAATCAGAATATGATGCAGTTTCAGGAAGAGTTGGCGTCTACCGAAAACAAAGTGGCTTTTGCCCGCCAGGCTTTTAATGATGCGGTCATGATTTATAACAACGGCCGGGAGAATTTCCCAAACAATATTCTGGCCGGCATGTTTAATTTTAATCCTGCCGAACATCTGGAAATAGAAGCGCCGGAAAAACGCGAAGCACCGAAGGTGTCTTTTAGTTAAAACAGCTTCGGTTAAGCAGATGAATTTCTTTCAAAGCCAGGACGAGGCACGCCGCAAGACCCGCATCCTGATCTTGATGTTCATACTGGCCGTGATTGCGATTGTTGCGGCGGTCAACTTGGTGATAACGGCCCTGGTCATTAATGCGGGCGATGAAACGGAAACGGCGACGCTTCCCGATTTCGATTGGATCATGAGTCACCTGTCGTTGGTTGGGGGCATTTCACTGGTCACTATCGGCTTTATCAGCCTGTCCAGCCTTTACAAGATTGCGTCATTGAGTTCAGGCGGCGGCAAAGTCGCGCGAAGCCTGGGCGCTACGCTGATTACAGCAGAGACTAGGGAACCGCTACGCCGCCGTTTGTATAACGTCGTTGAAGAAATGGCGATTGCATCCGGTATTCCGATGCCGGAAGTTTACGTGCTGGAACGGGAGGCGGGCATTAACGCCTTTGCGGCAGGATTTACTACAGGCGATGCGGCGGTAACCGTCACTCGCGGTACGCTGGAAACGCTTTCCAGGGACGAATTGCAAGGCGTGATCGGGCATGAATTCAGTCATATCCTGAACGGCGACATGCGGCTGAACACGCGGCTGATGGGAGTTTTGTTCGGCATCCTGGTTATCGGCCTGATCGGCAGGGCGGTGTTGAACAGCGCCCGATACGGCGCTGTCCGCTCCGACAATTCCCGGCGTGACGGCGCCGGGGCTATTTATCTGGCCGGTTTAGCGCTGTTTTTGATCGGTTATATCGGCGTGTTTTTCGGCCAGCTGATCAAAGCGGCAGTGTCCCGGCAACGTGAATTTTTGGCCGACGCCTCAGCCGTGCAATTTGCCCGCCAGACCCAAGGCATTGCGGGCGCGTTAAAAAAAATAGCCGCCGCTCAGCAAGGCTCTGAGCTACAGACGGTCGATAGCGACGAAGTCAGTCATATGCTGTTTGCGACCGGGGCGTCATTCAATTCATTGCTGGCTACGCATCCGCCGTTACTCCGGCGTATCAAGGCCCTGGAACCGAATTTCGATGAGGCGGAAATAGACCGGCTTGCCGAGCAAATGCGGGGACAAATTCAAAACGGTTCGGAAGTTATTGAAGAAAGTACAGCAACGGCCGGTTTCGCGGCGCAACACTTTGCCGTGACGCCGGATGCGGTGACTGAAACGGTCGGCATGCCCGACGAAGGACATATGCAGCTTGCTTCGAGCTTTAGGCGGTCAATACCCGAAAACCTGTATCGCGCCGCGCATTCCGGCACTGACGCCTTGCCGTTAGTCTTGGCGTTGCTGCTGGACGCCAACGAAGCCGTGCGCCGAATCCAATTAGACCTGATTGCCGAACAATTGAGCGGTACGGCGGCAATGGCTGCCGAAACGCTGCAACGGGAGATGCAAAAACCGGGGGCGGCGTTTCGTCTGTCCTTATTGCAAATCGCCTTCCCCTTGATTAAAACCCGGCCGCTGGAACAGCTTGAACGCCTAGCCGATCTGGTAGAGCACTTGATCAAGGTCGATGGCGTCGTCGATACGTTCGAGTTCGCCTTGGGTTGCGTTTTAAAAACCCACCTGAATGATGCCGTTCAACCGCAGCATCGGCACGGTAATCTCCGTCTGACGCAGTTGCCCGAAGCGGTCGCTACATTGTTTTCTGTCGTGGCGAAGCAAGGCCATGCCGAAGCGGGTATCGCCGGCAAAGCTTACCAGCAAGGCATGGAATCTCTGGGACGCCATGAGCGGCGGATAAAAATGCTGATGGATACGGGACAATGGCCGGGGTATGCGCCTCCTGGGGATTGGGTTTTCTCCACAGATACTGCATTAAAAACGTTGGACGGATTACGGATGCTAGACAAACAAGCACTGATTTCAGCGCTGGTGCTGACAATCTCTCATGACGGTAAAGTTACCTCCGATGAAGCGGAGTTGTTGAGAGCGATATGCGCAACCCTGCATTTGCCTTTGCCGCCGTTTGTTTTTGATGCCGGCTGATAGCATTCGAATCGCTTTTGGTATATTCTCAATAACGTTGTGCGGTTTGCCTTAAAGG
The DNA here is from genome assembly GCF_036440755.1 of Methylobacter sp. Wu8. Taxonomy (NCBI): domain Bacteria; kingdom Pseudomonadati; phylum Pseudomonadota; class Gammaproteobacteria; order Methylococcales; family Methylococcaceae; genus Methylobacter; species Methylobacter sp. Wu8. Next base: position 28,198 of record NZ_JAZGVT010000042.1, read on the forward strand.
ACTGTGAAAACGGAAAACCTGGGCAAAATAGTCAATAATTCATTTGAAGATGAGGAGCGGGCATGTCAGCAATAATATATATAGCAACGGTTATCTTTGTCGTTTATGTTGTCTATACGGTAGTGACGGATAAAGAAAAGGGCAGATGATAAGTGTCGCTAAGGTGTAAAGGTTTTGAAAATCCTCTATCTTAGCGGCGCCCCGGTTTTATTTTGACGATGAGTTGAGGTGGTTTTTCGGTTACCTCCGGCGCTCATGGAATTGAAAAGACTGACGAATGCCGGTAAGAAATTGTCGCGTTAAACCGAACGAACGCAATCAGTTTGACCGGAAACAATTAAATTTCTTCCACCATCTACGCCCCTAGGATCAGGGTTTCATGATGGCTATCGATGATGCAGGAATTCCGGCGTTCGCTGCATTGCCCCAATGTTTTGAGAGCCGGGAGCATGCACGATCGTTCATTGGCTATGAGTTATGTTCCTGGGCTTTGGGCTAAGGATGGAAATACGGGCAGTTCAGGTACAATACAACGGGCGTCATTTCAATGTAGCCTTCACCCATTATCGAATTATCCGGGCGTTTATTAATGGGCCCAAACTGTCTACGCTATAAAATTTACATTTATTTTCAATGACCCGAACCGCCATAGATTTATCTCATCGCCTGAAAAAGCTACCCTTAACCCGGCTTTTTCTGTTTTGTATTTTCTTCTCCATAGCCGCGACGGAGATTATCGTCGGAGCAATGGGCTTGCTTCTGAAAGGGGAGATTACCTACGATTACCTGTTGACCGGATTTTTTGCGTCTCTTTGCGTTGCGGCGCTGGTTTCCTCCGTACTGATTTTTTTCCTGAACTTGCATCGCTTGGACAAAGATGCGCTGCGCACCAGCGAAGAGCGCTGGAAGTTTGCGCTCGAAGGCGCGGGAGACGGCGTCTGGGACTGGAATTTGCAAACCGGCGAGGTCTTTTTTTCCCCGCGTTGCAAGGAAATACTCGGATATGATGAGGATGACTATGAAAGCCGGATTTTGAGTTGGGAATCGACGATCTATCCTGACGATTTCCAACGCGTGATGAGCGAGTTGCAGGCTCATCTGGACGGCGATACAGACAGTTACAGCAATGAGCACCGCGCACGATATAAGGATGGAAGCTGGAAATGGCTGCTGACGCGCGGCAAGGTGATCGACCGGGATGCAAACGGCAAAGCCTTGCGCATGATCGGTACGCAGACTGACATTAGCCTGCGCAAGCAGGCCGAGGAAGCGGTACAACTGGCGGCGCTGGTGTTCGAAAACGGCAGCGAGGGTATGGTGGTGACCGGCGCAGACGGCACCATCGTTGCGATCAATCCTTCTTTCACGCAACTGACGGGATACACGCCGGAAGATGTCATCGGTAAAAACCCGAAAATCCTCCAATCCGGCCGTCAGGATGCCATGTTTTACCAGGCTATGTGGCGCAAGCTCGTCACTACGGGGCACTGGGAAGGCGAAATATGGAACCGCCGCAAGAACGGTGAGGTTTATGCCGAATGGCTTAGCATCAATTCCATCTTCAACAGCGATGGCTCGGTAAACCGCCGGGTTGCGTTGTTCTCCGATATTACCAAGCGAAAACAGTCGGAAGAACTGATTTGGCGGCAAGCCAACTTCGATCCATTGACCGGACTGCCCAATCGCAGTATGTTCCGTGACCGTCTGGAGCAGGCGGTCAAGAAAACCCATCGTGTCAATTCTTCCTTGGCGTTGATGTTCATCGATCTCGATCGCTTCAAGGAAATTAACGACACGCTGGGACACGAAGTAGGCGATGCGCTGCTTGTGGATGCGGCGCAACGCCTGATCCATTGCGTGCGCGATACCGACACCGTGGCGCGCCTGGGCGGAGACGAGTTTACCGTCATCCTCGGCGATTTGGACGCTACCGACAGCGCCGAACGCATCGCTCACTCGATCTTGAACAGCTTGGCCCAACCGTTCCAATTAGGTAGTGAAAAATCCCAGATATCGGCCAGCATCGGCATTACGTTTTATCCTAAGGACGCCACTGAACTCGAGGATTTACTCAAAAACGCCGATCAAGCTATGTATGCCGCCAAGGATAAAGGCCGCAACGCATACTGCTGCTTTACTCCATCGATGCACGACGCCATGTTGAACCGGATACAACTGACCGCGGACTTGCGCGAGGCCCTCGCCGAAAACCAGTTCCAGGTGTATTACCAACCTATTGTCGATATTACGACCGGCGCCATCAGTAAAGCGGAGGCGTTGATCCGTTGGCGGCATCCCGTGCGCGGCCTTATAAGTCCCGATGATTTTATCGCTTTGGCCGAAGACACCGGGCTCATTACCGAAATTGGCGCGTGGGTGCTTCGCACCGCCTGTTCCCAGGCCAAGGCATGGCGCAATCAGGGGCAGCCGTCATTGCGGATTGCGGTGAACGTCTCGGCCCGGCAGTTCCATGATATGCATTTCATAGATACCGTGAGCGCCGTGCTGATAGAAACCGGCTTGCCGCCCGAAGCGCTGGAGCTGGAGATTACCGAAGGCATGATGATGCATAACATGGAACATACCATTGCTGTCATCCAGACATTACGGGTACTGGGGGTGCAAATTTCCGAAGACGACTTCGGCACCGGCTATTCAAGTCTGAACTATCTAAAGCAGTTTCCGATCCATACGCTCAAGATCGACAAGTCGTTCATCCGGGATATTGGCAGCGATCCTGACGACGCCGCGTTGGTAATCGCCATCATCGCGATGGCGAAAAGCCTGCGTCTTTCGATAGTCGCCGAAGGCGTGGAGACAGAGCAGCAGCTTGCCTTCTTGCGCGACCAAGGTTGCACCCAGTGTCAGGGTTACTTGTTCGCCAAACCGATGCCGGAACAAGAGTTTGGGGCTTTCTTGGCGGGGCCGCGCAAAGATTGATATATTCTGCGCGACTCTGATATTTATCGAAAATAACCAACCGGGGCTGTTTTAGGCCAAATCCAGCTCGCGCGTCGAGTCCAGCAACTGTTCGGCCAATTGTTTACCCGCTTCTATCAACGGATGAATAACGAAAGTGGCCCCCAATCGATACAGTTCGCTTTCCTCGTCGTTGTGAAAACAAACGGTGCCGATACTGCCGGCGAATTTAAGGCTTTTTAACTGCTTGATCGACGACGATCTTGCTTCAAATTCCGGCATGGTCAGGATAATCCCTTTGACTTTTTCCAAGGGAAGCGTCTCCCATAGCGCAGAGTCTTCGGCATCACCGTAAATCACCCTTCGCCCGTCGGCAAGCAAGTTTTTTAGATTGATAGGGTCGGCATCCAAGCCCAGCACGCGCATATCCTGCTGCTTAAAAGCGAGATAGGCCGACATGCCGGTGCGTCCCATTCCCACCACCAGCCATTCCGCTCCCCCGATGCTGCTGGGTAGTCTGTCCAGATGTTCGACCTTACGTTCAAAACGGACTAATCCCGGTTCCAGAAAGGAAAAGATACGGTGTGAAAAGCGATTTAATGGCGCCGCAATAGCCAAGGAAAGCGCAACCGCCAGACCGATGACAGCTTCCCAAGCGGGGGGAAGCAGTTCCGCCTTGACGACCACACTCGAGGTGATCAACGCAAACTCACTGTAAGTCATCAACGCCAGCGCGGAAACAAAAGCCGTGCGTGCGCGTAAGCCGACCAGCAAAAATAACGCAAAGAAAAGCATGCCTTGCAATGGCAATAGAGATAGCAGCTCAAACACTTGTATGACTTCGTCATAACCCGGCAAATCGGCCAAGCCGATTTGAAGGAAAAATGCGGCTAAAAAGGTTTCTTTTAACCCCCATAGTTTTTTAGAAAGATCGTCTATGTCGGGGTGCCCAGCCAGCATAACGCCCATCAGCAATGCGCCAATATCGCTGGAAATACCGACCTTTTGCGCCAATACGCCGCCTGCCAATGCCAGTACTATGCCCAATAACAATTTCAATTCATCGTCGCGGCTGGCGTTAAGCAAGCGATACGCCAAAGGGCGGAGAAAAGGCAACAGCAGAAGGCATAGGGCCCAAGGCGACGGTTGTTTGTTATTGGCGACAGCCAGCAGGCCGATGGCGACAATATCTTGTAAAATCAATATGCTTAGTACATCCCGGCCGTACAAGGTGGATAGTTCGCCGCTGTCTTCCAATACTTTAATCGCGAGCACTGTACTGGAAAAAGCCAAGCTCACGCCTATCACTAAGCCGCCGGTAACCTGCCCATTAAAACCAAAGTAGACCAGTGCGGAAACCAGGGTGACGATAAGCAAGTGCAAGGTGCCGACACTAAGCACTTCGCGTCGCAACAACGAAGAAAGCTTCAACTTCAGGCCGACCGTAAATAAGAGTAGTTCAATGCCGATATCGGCTAAATGACTGAGTGTTTCGTTGGGTTCAACGCCGGAAAGATTTAACGCGTATCCCGCCATCAGGTAGCCTACCAAAGGGGGTAAATGCAATCGGCTGGATATTAACCCTGCCAGATAAGCGGCGCCGACCCAAATTAATTCCATAATAAATCCTGTTTCTATAAGTACAATTGCTGATCTATGATAGCGCAAATTTTGTTTAGAATAGAACGGCCTAGTCAAAACTAGGATAAAGTAAGTTATCAGGAACGTTTTTAAACCTGAAAAGCTGACGTTGTGGCGGCAAAGGAGAACATGTGCTTAATAAGATAATCCACGACGCGCTGATGATCTGGGTAACCATTGAACCGATTGGGACTGTTGTGCTTTTTGCGGCGCTGGCTTCGGGACTTTCGGCAAGAGAACGCAGAAAAATTGCAACAAGGGCGATTGCTTATTCGGCTATCGTTTTGCTTGGCGCAATTCTTATAGGGCAAATCCTGCTCGCTGCGATGAATATTCAGCTTATTTCGTTGCAAATTGCCGGCGGCATCATTTTATTTCTTTTTGGACTCCAGATGATTTTCGGCCGAGCGGCAACCACTTTTAGCCAGTCTGAGGCCGGGCACGATATTGCGGTGTTTCCGCTGGCAATACCTTCCATTGTGGGACCGGAAGCTATCATGGTGGTGATTTTACTCACCGACAATTACCTCTATTCCGTCGCCACGCAGGCGATAACGGCCGGGATAATGCTCGGCGTCTTGGCGGTTACTTACCTATTAATGCTGCTCGCGGAGCATCTTCTGCGTATCATCGGGAAGAACGGCGCTGCGATACTGGAGCGTATTATGGGAATAATCCTAGCCACACTGTCCGTAGATTTAGTTATCGATGCGTTTTGGACTCTTCCAAAGCCGTAACCGGATGCGGATCAGGCATGGGAGGCAGGCGGGCGTGTTAAATTAAGTCGCCGGGAGCGGCGTAACTGAAGCGCGAGTGCCTTTGCGGCCGGCTTTATTGCTGTGGGGAATAAACTTAAGCACGAAACAACCGTCTAATTTCAGATGCCGGGGCGTAGTTCATCAATATTCTACGAATGATATGATTTATCGACTTTTAGCAGATTCCGTCCTGATTCTTCATCTCCTGTTTATCGGCTTCGTCGTTTTCGGCGGATTTTCCGCGTTACGTTCTCCCCGGATTGCGCTAGCCCATATACCGGCCGCCTGCTGGGGCGCATTTATTGAGCTGACCGGCGGGCTGTGTCCGCTTACCGTGATCGAAGTCGAATTTCGCCGGCTTGCCGGAGACGCGGGTTATTCGGGTAGCTTTATCGAGCATTATCTTTTGCCCGTGATCTATCCTGCCGGCCTTACCGGAGACATTCAATTTGTGCTGGCGGCTTTGGTGATATTGATCAACGCTGCGATATACGGTTGGCTTGTTTACCGGAAGTGCGGTTCCCGGTTCCAATAGTTTGTCGAAGGGGGAAGTCTGTGGTTGGGGTGCGCGCAGCTTCAACGGTTTTTGTGCCTCAACCCGGAACGAGAGGGTTGAGCGTTGATCCATAGCAATAACGGAGAAGGCAATATGAAACAACTGCGGCTTGCGATCATCGGTCTGGGAAATTTGGGGCGCAAATGCGCCGATCTCATTTCTGCCGATCAAACCACGGAGTTGACGGGTATTGTCAAGCGCATCGTCGCTTCCTCGGATTCCGAGTCTAAAGTGCCTGTCGTTACCCACATCAGCGAGTTGGCGGAAGTTGACGCCGCACTGATATGTGTCCCGCCGGACGCGGTCGTGAACGTTGCCAAAGGTCTTTTGCAACGCCGGGTTCCGGTCGTGGAGTGCGCGCGTTTCCACGATGAGGCTTTTGTTAAACATAAGTTGGAAATTCACCGGAGCGCGCTGCTGCACAAAGTCCCCGCTATTGTCGGCGCGGGATGCGATCCTGGCGCGCTTTCCCTGTTCCGCAGTTATTTTGCGCTACTGGCCCCTCACGGTCATACTGAAACCAACCTGCACACTGGAGTCAGCCTGCATCATACGCTGGCGGCGGAGGGCGTCAAAGGGGTCAAAAAAGCACTGGCGACCGAACTTAAATCCGGCGCAACGCTTCAACGCTATGTCTATGTCGAATTGGATGAATCGGCGGACGAGGCCGGGGTGGAGCGCGCCATCGTAAACGATCCGCTGTTTCTGGACGAGCAAACGCTGGTATTGCCGGTACCGAGTATCGCCGAGCTGGAAGAAACAAACCGCGGCGTGACGCTCGCACGCCTCAGCTCACCTGCCGACGTCGGTCATTGCTCTTTTTTACTGGAAGCGCGTTTTGACGAGACTGGGCTTGCCGCGAGGATGATGCTTGCCGCCGCGCAATCGTTACCGGCTCTGCAAGCGGGCGCTTATTCGCCGCTTGACCTGCCTGTCGGCGCGCTATGGGGCGGATTGCGTTCAGCCGGGGAAAAGAAGTGGGTGTAAATCGGCTGCTTTTAGCGCATCATATCAGCATGAGTCGGGATGTTTGTGCTTATTGCTGTAGGGAGCGGGCTTGTTGCCGGTTTTGCTACAGTTCTACCTTAACTTAAGTGGAGGATTGACAATGGCTATTGGTGAATTTTGCAATCGCGACGTGGTGTTCGCGACCAGGGAAATGAGTCTGCCGGAAGCGGCGCAATTGATGCGCGAATACCATGTCGGCGATCTGGTGGTCGTCGACGAGGTTGGCGGTAAGCGGGCGCCGGTCGGCGTGGTGACAGACCGCGATATAGTCATCGAGATTATTGCTAAATCGCTGAATCTCGATGAGTTTAGCGTGGGCGACATCATGGCTCCGCAACTGGTCGGCGTGCAGGAAACCGAAGGCGTATTTGAGACGATACGGCTGATGCGGACCAAGGCAATTCGCCGTATTCCTGTGCTTAATTCGGAGGGCGGGCTTGCCGGCATCGTGTCGGCAGACGATATACTGGAGCTTCTGGCCGAGGAAATGACCGAACTGGCCAAGGTCGCTCCGCGCGGACAAGAGCGCGAGGCTAAACTAAGAACTTAATCAACGCAGGCTGATTGAGTGCGATGGGCCTGATGTACAAGCCCATCAATCGGTTTAGCACCGGGTCCAATCACGCATCAAGCGGATCATTTATCTTTTGATTTGAACTTATTATAAAAGCCTTTCAGTTTTCCCGGCTTCTTTGCGGCCGGTTTCGATGCTTCGTCAGGAGTAGCCGGTTGTTGCGCCTCAGCCGATGTTAACGGCTGGAATTCTTTTTCATCCGCTTTTGTGGCGCTCCACTGCGGTTCTGTTTTAACCGGTTGTTGTTTTTTACCGAACAGATTTTTGATTTTGCCCAGCGAACCTTTGGCGGGTGCAGCCGGTGATTGTTCTATATTCAATGCCACAGGCGGCGCTTCTTCGACGACCGGTTCCGGTTTTATCTCTGGCGGTATGCGCGTGGATACGACGAACTCAATTTGTGTATCTTCATTCAGCAGGGTAACTGCGGCCAGAGGTTCTTCATTAACCTGCGGCGCCAAAGTAACCGGCCCCGGTTCCGCAACAATCGGGGTATCCGCAATTTTGGGGCTTTCTTGCAACTGCACCGGCGGTTCTATGATATTAACCGGTTTTATCGTTTCCGGTTCTGCGGGGCGGGGTGCATCAGTGCGGTATTGTTTCAGGGTATCGGTCAATGCCTGATGGGCGTTATCCTGATGTTGAAGCATCGTTTTTTGCTGTTCAAGCGCCTGCTCCAGTTTTGAAAGCTGATGGGTGTGGGCGGCTAATGTTGTCTGCAAAGCTTGAAAAAGACCTTCTTTTTCGGCCAGTTTCGCCGACTCCGCCTTATAAGCTTGCTGTAATTCGGTTTTCGCCTGCTGCTCGGAACGCAGACGCTCTATTAATTGGCCGATGACTTTGTCATGTTGCTGCCATAACGCGTCCGCTTTCATGTCTTCGCTCGCAAGCAGAGGGCGCTCGCCAAGATCAAAGCTTGTCGCCAGCGTCTGAATAATTCCGGCAATCTGCTGGTTGCGTTGATAGATCAGCTGTTCAACCGCTAAAGCCCGTTGCGTTTCGTCTTGAGCCGCTTGCTGGGCTTTTTCCATTTGTTCGGTAGCCGCGGCTAATTCTTCCTGATTTTGCAGCAGCTGTTGTTGAGCGGCATTTAGATTTTCGATGCCGGCTTTTTCACAGGCGACTTTTCCTCTTTTTAATGCGGCAATCCTGATGCTGTAAAATATCGCCGTCAGCAGCCAGATTGCTGTTGCGAACGCTACCGTAACGGACAATGGATTGTTCATGGCAAAAAAATACCATTCGGGAAACATTGCTTTGATAAGGGGTAGGTATGTTTGCATGGGAGTTCCTCAATAATAAGACTATTGCATATTGTACCCGGAGCATTGTTCGCGACGCTGATATTTTTAACGTGGACGTGTTTATTTAGCCAAAGCAGGGTTCGCTTCCCAGCCGCCGCCCAACGCTTTGTAAAGCGCCGCCAGCGCGGTTGCCGTGGCGGTTTCGCTCTGGGCCAGGCGATCCTGGTCCTGCAACAGACGCGATTCGGAATCCAGTACCGTCAGGAAATCCGAAACGCCTTCGGCAAAGCGAAGATGCGCCAGGTCATGCGCCCTTTCGCTGGCTTGGGCCGCCGAGGTTAGCAAGTCCCGCCGAATTCGCGTCCGGTTGTAATTCACCAACGCGTTTTCCGTTTCTTCCAAAGCGTTCAGCACCGTCTGTTCGTACTCGGCCAGACTGGCTTCGGCGCGGGCATCCGAGGCCTTAATGCGGGCATACACGCGGCCCAAATCCAGCGCCGCCCAACTGATCTTGGGACCGACCGAGTAAGCGTCGGAACCCACTGCGCCGAGCCCGGACATGGTGCTGGCTTCGAGAGAGATGCTGCCGACAAAGGTCACCCTGGGGAAAAGATCGGCAGTGGCGACGCCGATGCGAGCTGTAGCTGCCGCCAGGGTCCGCTCGGCGATACGAATGTCGGGACGGCGGCGCAACAGCTCCGCGGGTCGGCCGATGTCGATATTTGCGGGAATTTTGGGCAAGGGTGCGGGTTTGGACAGTTTTTTCGTCAACGCGCCCGGAAGCTGCCCGGTCAGCACGCTGAGCCGGTGCATAGCTTGGTAAATGGCGCTTTCCAGTGGCGGAATGCCGGCCTTGGTGGAATCGAGCTGGGCTAACGCCCGCGAAGTGTCGAGTTCAGTCCCGCGGCCGCCTTCCAATCTGATGCGGGTTATTTCCAGTGTTTCGGCTTGGTTGTGGGCGTTCTTTTCCGCGGTTGCCAACTGGTTTTGCAGGCCCCGTAATTCGAAATAGTTTCTGGCTACCTCGGCGATCAGGCTGACGCCGAGATCTCGAAGGCCGGCTTCCTGCGCATCGACTTCGTCGCTGCTGGCCTCCACGTCACGGCGGACGCGGCCAAACAAGTCGAGTTCCCAAAACGCATCGAAGCCCGCATTGTAGAGTTTTATTTCGCGGGGCGCGTAATTCAGGTTGTTTAACGCGCCGAGACTGCGTTTCGAGTCCGTATAATTGGCGTGCGAGGTCACCGTAGGCGCCAGATTCAATCCTGCTTGCAGGTACAGAGCCCGTGCCTCGAGCAGATTGGCGCGGGCGGCCTGGAGATTACGGTTGTGCTGCACCGTAAGATCGACAAGTTCGGTTAGCTCCTTGTCTTCAAACAGTTTCCACCATGCTGCTTCCACGCCCTTTTCAGAAAACTCAGGCAGGGCGGCATTAGAGAAAGTTTGGCCTGCTTCGGTGGCCGGGGTCTTGTAATCGGGTCCTACCGCGCAGGCGCTCAGTGCTGCGACGCACAGGAAAGCCTGTCCCCAAATTAAGCTGCGTTCAATCGCAACGGATAAGGTGGTATTGCCGCGTTGCAGGGCAGGGTGAAATTCTGCGGAGTGCATAGTTATTCCTTGGTTGATAAGTCGGGGCCGGACACAGGCTCATGCGGCATCAAGACCGGGGCCTTGCGCCTTGAGGCTTGCCAGCGTTGCGCCAAGCCCTGAGCGATCACGTAAAAGACCGGCGTTAACAGAAGACCGAACAGCGTCACCCCCAACATGCCGCTAAACACCGCAGTACCCAGCAGCTGCCGTGATTCCGCTCCCGCCCCTTGGGCTTTGACTAGCGGAAACACGCCCATGATGAAAGCGAAGGAGGTCATCAAGATGGGGCGTAGCCGTATCCGCGACGCTTCCACCGCCGCATCGAAACGGTTAATCCCGTCCTCTTGCCGCCGCTTTGCAAACTCGACGATCAGGATAGCGTTCTTGCTGGACAAACCCACCAGTACGATAAATCCGATCTGGGTGAAGATGTTGTTGTCCATATCGCGCAACCATACGCCGGCCAACGAAGACAGAATACACATGGGCACGATCAGGATCACCGCAAACGGTAACGACCAGCTTTCATACAGGGCTGCCAAGGCTAAAAACACAAAGATCACGCTTAGCGGGAAAACCAGCATGGCGACGTTTCCGGCTAATACCTGTTGCAGGCTGAGTTCGGTCCATTCAAAGTCGAAGCCGGGCGGCAGTTCCGCGTCCATCAGTTTATTCATGATGGTAATCGCCTGGCCGGAACTGACTCCCGGCAAGGTGGCGCCGTTAATTTCCGCTGTCGGGTACATGTTGTAATGGCTGATGTTGTTGGGGCCGGTAATTTTTTTAACCGACATCAGCGACCCGAGCGGCACCATGCCGCCTTGATTATTCCGCGTCTTCAGCTCGGCGATGTCCGACGGTTCCATCCGAAACTCCGAGTCGGCCTGCGCCACGACCTGGTAGGTTCTGCCAAAATTGTTGAAATCATTGACATACATGGAACCCAGATAGATCTGCAAGGTATCGAAAACTTCTTTCAACGGGACATCCATCGATTTGGCGCGGGTGCGGTCGACGTCCAGGAAAAGTTGCGGCACTTCCGCACGGAAGGTCGTAAACAGTCCGGCCAATCCCGGTTGCTGATTGCCTTTGGCGATCATCTCGTTGGTCGTGCTCTGCAACGCGGCAATACCGGCATTGGAGCGGTCCTGGACTTGCAGCTTAAAACCGCCCACCGAACTCATGCCCCGGATCGGGGGCGGCGCAAATACGGCGATTTGGGCGCCTTCGATTTTGGAAAGACGCTGCTGGAGGTCTTTGATTATAGCGGTGGAGTGAAGCTCAGGATGGCCTGAGCGCTGTCCGAAGTCATCCAGCGTCGCGAACATCGTGGCGACGTTGGATTGGCTGGAGCCGCTCAGGATCGAAAAGCCGGAGTAGGCAATCAAATGTTTGACCCCTTCCGTTTCCAGGATAATACCGGTGGCCTTCTGGACCACTTCCTGAGTGCGCGCAAGAGAAGCTGCGTCGGGCAGTTGCGCATACATAACCAGGTAGCCCTGGTCTTGCGGAGGAATGAAACCTGTCGGCACTTTTTCAAAGGCCAGGAAATTAAGTCCATTGAGGCCGACATACAGCACCCCTACAACAGCGGTCATGCGAATCAGTCTGCCGACCAGCCGAGAATAGCCTTCACTGAAAGAGTCGAAGAAGCGGTTGAAGCGGACGAAGAACCAGCCGAACAGGCGGTCAACCAGCCGCGTGAGCAGGTCCTTGTCGCCGTGCGCCCGATCCAGCAACAGCGCGCACAGGGCCGGACTTAAGGTCAGTGAATTGAATGCCGATATGACGGTGGATACCGCGATGGTTAGAGCGAATTGCTTGTAGAAAGCGCCCGAAACGCCGGTGATGAAGGCGGTCGGTACGAACACGGCGACCAGCACCAAAGCCGTGGCGATGATAGGGCCTACCACTTCTTCCATAGCCTTGCGGGTGGCGTCCCTGGCCGATAATCCCTCGGCGATGTGGCGCTCCACATTCTCCACCACTACGATGGCGTCATCCACCACGATACCGATAGCCAGCACCAGGCCGAACAATGACAAGGTGTTAAGCGACAAGCCTAATGCCGACATTACCGCGAAGGTGCCGATCAAAGATACCGGTACGGCGAGCAACGGAATGATGGTGGCGCGCCAGTTCTGCAAAAATATCACGACCACGAGCACGACCAGAAGGATGGCTTCAAGCAGGGTTTTGATGACGGCGTCGATGGATTGCTCGACAAATATAACGGTGTCATAAACAATCGTGTAATCAAGGCCTTGGGGAAAGCGCGGTTTGAGTTTCTCCATGGTTTCTATGACCGCTTTTTTTGTTTCCTGGGCGTTGGAGCCGGGCAGCTGGAAGATGGCGAGGCCCACCGAAGGTTCGCCGTCCATCAGCAGTCCCGAATTGTAGTCCTTGGCGCCCAGCTCGATGCGGGCCACGTCCTTCAGATAGGTCACTTGGCCATCTTTGCCCTTCTTAATGACGATTTCGGCGAACTGATCAGGCGCCATGAGCCGTCCCGTGGTACTGACCGTATATTGGAAATCGACGTTCTCCTTTGTCGGTTGTTGGCCGACTACGCCCGCCGCAACCTGGATGTTTTGCTCGCGGATAGCGTTGACCACGTCACTGGCGGTCAGGTTGCGGGCGGCGATTTTTTCCGGATTCAGCCAGAGACGCATACTGTAGTCGCGGGCGCCGAAAATCAGAATTTCACCGACGCCGGGCAGCCGCGCCAGGGTATCCTTGATTTGCAGCAACGCGTAGTTACTTAAATAAACGCTGTCGTAGCGCTTGTCCGGGGAGATCAGGTTGACGACCAGGCTCAAGTCCGGGCTGCGTTTCTTGACGCTGATGCCTTGCCGGCTCACTTCCTGAGGCAGCCTGGGATCGGCCAATGCCACGCGGTTTTGCACCAGCACCTGGGCCTTGTCGAGGTCGGTGCCCGGCTTGAAAGTAATCGTCAGCGCCATGCTGCCGCTATTGGACGACTGGGAGGACATATACAGCATGTCCTCGACGCCGTTCACTTCCTGCTCGATAGGCGTGGCCACGGTTTCGGCCACCACCTGGGCGTTGGCGCCGGGATAGACCGCGCTGACCACGACGGTGGGAGGCGCAATCTCGGGATATTGGGCAATAGGCAGGCCGATCAGCGCAAGTCCGCCGACCAAGATAATGATGATGGATAACACCGCCGCAAAAATCGGGCGGTCGATGAAAAAGTGAGTGAATCGGTTCATGGTCTACTTTGCTCCATCTTGCTTGGTCAGCGAGATGCGTTCAGGATTCACCTTAATGCCCGGTTTGAGTTTCTGGATGCCTTCGGTAACAATCCATTCGTCGGGCTTTAACCCCTCGGTAACCACGCGGGAATCGCCGATATGCGCACCCAGCGATAGTTTGCGGTATTCCACTTGGTTTTCCTGATTGACTACCCAGATAAACTGCTGCGCCTGGTCCGTACCGATAGCCCGGTCGGGAATCAATATCGCGGGGTACGGAGCGCTGCCGCGAACCCGCATGCGGGCAAAAAAGCCGGGACTTAACAATCCATCCGGGTTGGCGAATACACCCCGCATGGTCAGGGTACCCGTGGCCGCATCTTCACGCGGCGAGATATAATCGAGTTGGCCCAGGTGGGGGAAGTTAACCTCATCGGCCACAGCCAACTCGACCGGCGTGTGTTCATCGCCCATGTTGCCCGTACCTCCTTTCTGAGCTTGGCGCCGGTATTTCAGTACCGAGCGTTCGTCCGCATCCACGTAAACATAAACAGGGTCGGTGGAGACGATAAAGGTCAACAGGGTTGGATCCGATCCGCCGCCGTTGACCACGTTACCGGCGGTGATTAATTCGCGGCCGATCCGTCCGTTTATCGGGGAGCGCACCTGGGTATACTCCAGATTTAACCGTGCCGTGTAAACATTGGCCTCAGCAGACTGAACGGCGGCAAGTGTTTCGCGCAGCCCCTTACTGCGGGCGTCATGCTCCTCTTCGGAAATGGCTTTGGCGCGAAACAAACGCTCGGCGCGCGCCAGGTCGTTTTTTGCCAATTCGTGCCGGGATTTAGCGCCTTCCAGTTCAGCTACGGCATAGTTCAACTGAGCGGTGAAGGGTTTCGGGTCGATCTGGAACAAAAGGTCGCCTTTTTTTACCTGGTCGCCTGCCTTGAAGTTGACTTTATCCAGGTAGCCGCTGACCCGCGCGCGCACGTCTACCGATTCCACGGCTTCGATACGCCCGGTGTATTCGTCCCATTCAGTAACTTGCTGGGACACAGGCTGCGCGATTTTGACATTGGGCGCCGGGCGCTGATTAGAGCCGGGATCGTCTTGATTTCCGCACCCGACCAGCGCCAGCAGGGTGACGGCGGCAAGCATGCCGTTTCGTGTGCGCTGCATTGACCTTTTCGGGATGTTCAAGCGATGGATAGCAACCGATAGATACGTTTCTTTTTTCATCGTCTTTACACCCTGATATTTGATAGTAATAAATGATAAGATATATTATCATTTAATCTAAGGTATCCTACTGTTTTAGTCAACTAATTTTGTGAGTGCTACACCATGATTAAATGCGGGCGTCCCCGAAAAGGGGAAGAATGCCTAAGCCGTGACCGGCTGTTGGACACAGCCTTCAGCCTTTTCCTTGAAAACGGCTACGGCAACCTCAGTTTGGAAACCATCGCGCGGGATGCGCGCGTGTCAATGCGGACTATCTATAGTCAGTTCGGCGGTAAGGCCGGATTATTCGGCGCTGTGATCAAGCGCTGCAGCGACCAATTCGTCACCAGCCTGTCGGAGGAAAATGTTCTGGAGAATTCTCCAGAGGAAGCATTAATTTCTTTTGCCAAGCAATTCCTGTATCGGATCACAAGGCCGGAGGTGGTGCGTATGCGCACCATACTGATTGGCGAGTCGCTGCGATTTCCCGATCTTGCCACTCAATTCTATGAGCAAGGGCCGCAACGCACTCTCGATCATCTCACGCAGTTTTTCGCCCGGCAGCAGCAAACGGGGTATTTTGCGGCGGTAGATCCGCATTTTCTTGCCGACCATTTCTTGAGCGCATTACGCAATGGACGGTTTCAAAAGCTGCAACTGGGTTTGGAACCAACACCCGACGAAGCGGAAATCGATGTTTGGGTCCGGCAGTCCGTTGGACTCTTCCTGCGTGGTTGCCTGAATAATGTGAGGGGATAGTTTTTGCTGCGGCTTGTCACTCTACATTAATAAATTAATATAACTTAATAAAAAACCATCAAATATTGATTTTTTCGCCATATTGTCTACTCTTTGTAATGACTGAGGTTAGCTTGGGGAAAAATCATGAAAATGGCTATTTTCTTAAAGACGATATTGACGGCTATTATTGTTCTTTGTTATTCGATGCCCGTGCATGCGGTTCCTGTAAAGACATTTAAAAAGACGGCTCCGCCTGCTAAATTAATATTAACATTGCCGAATCAATGGCTCGCGGCAGAAAAAACAAGCGGATTAATGAATGCGGCGACGCGCGACAGCGACACCGAAGCTCAAGCGTTTGCATTAAAGAGAAAACCGGTTAACGTGAATTGCAATATGGATGTTATTCAGAACACGGTAGGCGAGGCTCCCCTCAGCAATCGGCTCTTTGGGAAATGCGGCCTTCATTACCATTATTGAAGAAACCGTGAGTTTTCTTGTCCGGCCTTGCATCTTTGCAAGGCTAATAATTACGGCGCAATCATGCCGTTTTGCAGGTAACCTTCGTCATAATTGAAAACGATATTTGCGTCAGGCAATATCAGCTTTTCGTTCTTGTTTTTGTAATCAAGACGAAACAACATATCTTTAATCACGTTGATGCGGGCGGATTGTTTATCGTCAGCCCTGACAACAGTCCAGGGCGCGTTGATGTGATGGGTTCTGGCAAGCATGATGTTGCGGGCCAGACTGTATTCATCCCAATACTTAGTCGCCGCTTTATCGATGGGACTGCTTTTCCATTGCTTGAGCGGGTTTTGCTCCCGGTCTTCCAGGCGTTTCTTTTGTTCATCCCGGCTAATATCCAGATAATATTTCAGCAGTTTAATGCCGGACCGAATCAGCATCTGCTCGAAGTCGGGTACGGTTTCAAGAAACTCATGGTATTGCTCATCGGTGCAAAATCCCATAACGCGTTCCACTCCCGCGCGGTTGTACCAGCTGCGGTTGAACAGCACCATTTCCTGAGTGGAGGGAAGGTGCGCCGCGTAACGCTGAAAGTACCAACTGCTGTTGTCCCGGTCAGAAGGTTTGCCGAGAGCCACCGTGCGCGTTTCACGGGGGCTCAGATATTGGGTAATGCGTTTTATCGTGCCGTCTTTTCCGCCGGCGTCGCGGCCTTCAAAGATGATTAGAATCTTATCGTTATGCTTGATAATATGATTCTGGAGCTTGACCAGCTCGATTTGCAATTGGTGTAGCGTTTTTTTGTATTCTTTCCGGTTCATTATTCTTTTTCCATTTCCGCCGTATAGCTGCCGTAGCGCGCAGCGCCATTAAGTTTCGCGCGTTTATATAACGCATTTTGCGCTGCCTTGATATTTTCCGGTTTTCCTTGCCACGCTTGCAGCACCGGTTGCTGCAATGCCCGTCCGTAAGAAAAGCTTAATTGCCACGGTGCATTGCCGGCCATCGCATTCATGGCATTAAGATTTACCGTGGCTTCCTCAGGCGTTTGTCCGCCGGAAAGAAAATTAATTCCAGGCATTGCCGCGGGGACGGAACGGCGCAACTGCGCAAGGGTTTTTTCGGCAATTTCTTCAGGACTTGCTTTGTTTTGAGCGTTTTTACCCGGCACCACCATGCTGGGCTTGAGTACGATATATTCCAGTTCCACACGATGCCTGTGCAAGGCATGGAATACGGCATGTTGGACAGCTTCCGTCACTTCAAGGCAGCGCTCAATGGTGTGGTCGCCGTCCAGCAACACTTCCGGTTCGACAATAGGTACGATGCCCAGTGACTGGCAAATCGCGGCGTAACGCGCCAATACCTCGGCATTAGCGGTTATGCCGAGCGGAGTCGGATTAAGTGCGCTGATGGAATAAATCTCGCGCCATTTGGCGAATCGGGCGCCATGTTCTTTGTAGCCCGTCAGTCGTTCAGCCAGTCCGTCCAGGCCTTGGGTAATTAAATCGCCGGCTGCATTTGCCAGGGGCAGGGTGCCTTTATCCACTTTGATGCCCGGTACTATGCCTTGTTCGGCCGCCACTTGCGGAAGCAGCTTGCCGTCATCGGTTTTTTGCTCCAGGGTTTCTTCAAACAGGATAACGCCGCTGATGAATTCGCCTAAGCCCGGCGTAGTCAGCAGTAATGAGCGATAAGCGCGGCGGCTTTCCTCAGTTGATTCTACATTGATCGCTTTAAAGCGCTTGGTCATGGTCGGGTGGCTCTCATCGGCGGCCAGTATGCCTTTGCCCTTGACAACCAGGTCGGTAATTGTGGATTGCAGTTCGGTTTGTATGCTCATGATAACTCTCCGGTTATGACTTCGCGCTATTGTAGGCCGCGTTTAAAGAAAACCGAGTAAGCGGATCGGCGGCGGCTGAAGACCGGGCATTGGCGCTGGCCGGATATTTGCCGGGCCGTGTTGTTACGCAGGATCAAACGATCCTCCTGAACTCGATTTTCGGCGGCAATCTCCGTTGTCATACCGTCAGAAGCACCCCGATTTCGACTTGCAAGGTCTCAAGCCGTGGAATATGGGGTTGGCGGTCTTAATTTACTCGGCAGGGGAGGAATGATGCCGGCTATGCGCCGGTATTTCATCGTTACCGTGTTCGCTTTTCTGGGCGTCAAACCATTCATGTAGCGCTTCAACAAACCGGGGGTATTCAGTCGAATAATGGATTTGTGCGCCATTAGGTAAGGCTTCGTATTCAAATTTTATATCGTTAGTTTCCGCCTTTTTTAATTGGGCGAGGCCCGGCATGCCGGCGCCGTGGATGCGCTCTGTCGCAGAAAAATCACCTTTTCTGAACTCATTGGCAATTTTCAGCAGATGCGTCTGGACTAATTTTATTTGCCCGGCATTGTCCGCCGATTTGGCGATTACATGCTGAACTCCGCCATGAACGGTTTTGGTAAATGTTTCCAGGGTTTGATCCAGGGCAAACGGCGCCGATTGCTGAGTGCGTTGATGTACTTGATCGTTAGGCGCGGCGGCGGTTTTTTCAAGAGCCGATGCTGTCGCAGAAAATAGTATAAATCCGGTCAATATTAATAGGTGATTTTTCACAGTCTTACTCCTCGTTTAGTTAAAGCTAGATGAGAACCGCTAAAAACGCATAACGAAGTATCTGGCGTTTGCGCACCATAAGAAATCCGTACAATTACTTACATAACTGATGTTACGTGGCCTTTGTTTGTTGCAGAGCGGTGCTCGGCGCGGCAAACGTGGAAACACCGTGCGTAATAAAATAAGCGCTAATGGGTAGCTCTATCCTAAGAAAATGGCGCTCTGCCCTGATCTTTGATGGCTGTACGCCTTAAATATGACCGAAATAATGATCGGTTCCAATGCTGCTGACTGCGGCGATTTCTTCTTGGCGGCATTAATTTGGTTTTACATGCTTGTTTTTTGTGTGCTAAAAGACAGATATACTTTTTATCATTGTGGAAATAACCTTTTGTGTGCCGTGTCACATCTTTTTTTGGCGTTGTATGGTCGTCAGCTCCTGTTCTTGGCCGAGAGCAGAAACTATACCGGTTAAGCTGTTCCGAAGTATTGCGCTTAAATTGCACAAGTTCGAGAAATAACCGGACCAAGAGTGCTGTGTTTATGGTTTTTAAAAAGCCACGTAAAATGAGCGGGCGGTAAAAAATGACAACAATAAAAACACATTTAACTGCCGTGCTGCTGCTATGCATTCTGCTGCCTACCGGATTAATAGGCGTTGCGGCGTACTGGTTTTTATACGATGCGATCAAGGAAAGCCGTGTTGAGGATGTGGGACAGATAGCCAACACATGCTATGAAGCAACGCGTAGGCGGCTGTATGAAGATAACGAGCGGGCTAAAGGTTTGTTGGAGACTTTAATTGCCGTCTGTCGCGGTAGCGGCGAAGGTTTCAATGCTTGCGCCCGGGACAGAATAGAGATATTTGCCGACATCAATCATGCGGCCGGTCTTACCCTGCATTCAGGGATCGAAAACGACATTGTTGTGGGCGCCGATGCTATGTCGCTCGATACCTTTAATAAACCGTTTCCGCCTGGGCAGATAGCAGCCATATCAACCTCCAAGGTAAACGGCGCCCGCTTGATTTCCTTTATTGCGCTCGATTCGGCATCGGGCTTGAGCCTGGTGACGACTTATCCTGGACAACGATTGCAAGATATTTTCGTCGCATCTTCTCTATTGGGGCGGTCAGGAGAAACTTTTCTGACTGATAACCAAGGCTTCTTTGTCACCAAGCCGCGTTTTCCGCCGCCTCAAGGGCTTATTCAAGACATTTCTGTTGAACCGATGGGGCGCTGTTCGCACAATGAAAGCAACCAGGTTCTCGGTGTTGATTATCGCAACGTTCCCGTCATTCATGGTTTTTCGTTTGTGCCGGAGATCGGCGGCGGTTGCATCATGGCACATATTGAGCAGGCGGAAGCTTTCGCGCCATTGAGGCGATTGGTTTTCGGGCTGAGCATCGCGACCCTCCTTTTTGCTTGTGCGGCCTGGTTAATCGCAACGATGGTCGGCAGGCGTATGACAAAACCGCTGATCGACCTAATCGATATGGCGCGGGCCTTGTACAGGGGAGACTTCACGCATAGGGTCCGCTCAACAGATTACTGCGAAATTGCCGAGTTGGGGCTGCTGTTCAATAGCATCGACCAACAATTGGGTGACACGCTAAACAGGCTGAAAACCTCCGAACGTGAGCTGGAGAAACAGGTTGTTGAGCGTACCGCCGAGCTTGAGCAGCGGCATAGAAAATACCATTCGGTCATTCAAAGCACAGGGGAAGGATTCTGGCAAGTGGATAGCGAAGGGCGGTTGTTGGAAGTCAACCCCACGTATGCCCGCCTTTCCGGGTATTCCGAAACGGAATTGGTCGGTATGCGTATTAGTGAATTGGAAGCGCAGGAATCCCCGGAGGAAACGGCAGAACGCATCGCCAATATTATGCGGCAGGGAACCGATACGTTTGAAACCCGGCATCGCCGTAAAGACGGCAGCGAGTGGGATGTTGAAGTCAATGTTTCTTTCATCGATGAAGGCAGTGGATATTTTGTCGCTTTTTTTAGAGACATCACCGAACGCAAACGGGCCGAACAGGAATTGCATATTGCCGCTGCCGCGTTCGAGACTCAGGAAGGTATCGTTATTACCGACGCCGACGAAATTATCGTGCGCGTCAATCGGGCATTTACCCAGATTACCGGTTATACCCCGGAGGAAGCCATCGGCAAGAAACCTTCCATCCTTAAGTCAGGATGTCATGATCCCGACTTTTATCACGCCATGCACTACATTTTGCAACGCGATGGACAGTGGGAAGGGGAAATATGGGATCGGCACAAGGATGGACACGTCTATCCAAAATGGCTCGCCATTACGGCCATTAAGGATGAATTGGGGTGGATCACCCATTATGTGGGGAATTTCAAGGACATTACCGAGCGCAAAGTGTCCGAGGAAAAGATAAAAAACCTGGCTTTCTACGATACGTTGACTGGATTGGCGAATCGGCGTCTGTTGACTGAGCGCCTGGATCATGCCATCGCCGTTAATGCGCGTACAGGATGTCACGCCGCGTTGTTATTTCTCGATCTGGATAATTTCAAGTTGTTAAATGACACTCAGGGGCATGGTGTGGGCGATGAGTTGCTGATTGAAGTTGCGCACCGGCTGAAAGCCTGTGTGCGTGAAGTAGATGCGGTGGCGCGGTTGGGCGGCGATGAGTTTATCGTGCTGCTGGAGGATCTTGATACCGCCTATGACAATGCCGCGGTTCAAGTAAAAAACGTTGCGGAAAAGATTGTTGCGGCGTTGGCCGAGCCTTATAGCTTGAGCAGTGTCGTACATAATTGCTCAAGCAGTATCGGCGTAGTGCTGATCGGCGATCCCGCCACGACAGCCGATGCCGTACTGGCGCGGGCCGATACCGCTATGTATGCCGCAAAAAAGAGCGGCAAAAATGCGTACCGTTTTTTTGATCCGGCCATGCAACAAGAGCTGGAGCAACGGGTTAACTTTGAATTCGCTTTAAGACAGGCCATCAACAATGATCAATTAAAGCTTTTCTACCAGCCCCAGGTTGACGACAATGGCCAGATGGTCGGCGTGGAGGCGCTGATTCGGTGGAATCATCCCGATCTTGGCTTAATTTCACCGATGCAGTTTATTCCGGTCGCCGAAGAGACGGATACCATTCTGGTTATCGGGCGTTGGGTGTTGCGGACCGCCTGCGCCCAACTCAAGGTGTGGCGCGACCGGCCCTTGACCCGAAAACTCAGTATTGCCGTAAACCTTAGCGCCAGACAGTTCTATCAACCCGGTTTCGTCGATGAAGTGCGCGAGATCATGACGCAATATGCTATTGAGCCGATGCAGCTTAAACTGGAGCTGACCGAGGGGATGGTATTGAAAGAAATGAATACCGCCATCGAAAAAATGCTGGAACTCAGGTCTATCGGTGTGCTTCTTACCATGGATGATTTCGGCACCGGCTACTCATCGCTCAGCTATCTGAAAAACCTGCCGCTTGACCAGATAAAAATCGATAAAAGCTTCGTGGACGGCATTAAGGAACATAGCAATGACGCCTTCATTATAAACAGTGTATTCGCCCTGGGTAAGTTGATGGGGATCAACGTGGTTGCGGAAGGGGTGGAGGATCATGAACAGGATGAATTTCTAAAATCTCTGGGCTGTACGGTGTTTCAAGGCTATCTGTTTGGCAAGCCGGTACCGGTCGAGGAGCTGGAAAGTCAGTTACTGGCGGGTGTTGCAAAACCCAGAGACGCGAGCATGATCTCTATTGATCCTGAAAATCGTAGCTGAGTATATAGTCAGCCCTGAAAAAAGCCCCCGAACCATGCCTACAGATACCGAGACTCCGATCTCAGCCGGTAACCCCAGTTGTTAAGCGGAAGCCATTTCAACGAATAGCGTTTTTGAGGTACCTGTCAGCCGAAACAGGGATGGTTTAATCGTTTTAACGCTCAAAATCAGCGCAAAAAATAGCCTCATCCAGAGGCTGAAATTCCAGGCCAAGGCTGCCAGCAATAAATTGATGCAATCCCCGACGGTGCCCTTGAGGAAGTTTCTGACTAAGCGAAAGTCGGACTTTAAATGACCAATGATCGGCTCAATGGCTGCCCGACGCTGACAGCGCTTGCGCTTTTTGTCCCGTTGATAACGATTGTCG